>JBJMPB010000359.1:0-21075 GCA_045803455.1 Gemmatimonadales bacterium
TCGCAGTCGAGACTTCCCCAGAACCCTGACAATCAGGAGGACCGCCGAGGCCCCTGCCGCCCTGGCTTCGAGCACCTGGATTTCGTCCAGGATGAAATCCTTGCGCAGGCTCGGCACAGAACAGTTATCGGCGGCGGTACGCAGATCCTCCATCGAGCCACCAAAGAAGGGACCGTCGGTCAGGACCGAGAGGGCGGCAGCGCCATGTTGCGCGTAGAGTGCCGCCCGATGCGCTGGATCCAGATCCTCACGGATGCTGCCGGCGGATGGGGAACGCCGCTTCAGCTCGGCGATGACTGCCACGGTAGGAAGCCGGAGCGCTGACCGAAAGGAGGGTGGGGTCGACCGAGCTTGCCTCAGGTCCTGTTCGAGGGCGTCCCTCTTTTCCTGTAGGGCGGGAAGAGTTTGCCGGGTGGTGTGGAGGATCTGGTCCAGGCGTCCGGGCATCTTGTCCTTCGGCGGGTATTCGGGTACCTTTTTTCGGGCTCTATTCGGTCGACAGTCTGCCGCAATCACCTCATGGAGGAATCCGGATGCCGCTGACCAAGCGCCAGAGTGAAATCCTCAGCTATCTGCAGACTCACATTCACGGGCAGGGATACGCACCAAGCTTCGAGGAGATCGCGGAGAAGTTCGGTTTTCAGTCGTTGGCCACCGTCCACGAGCACCTCACCAACCTGGAGCGCAAGGGGTATATCCGGCGGTCCTATAACGAGAGCCGGTCAATCGAGGTGCTGCCACCCCGGGGCACGTCCTCCGCCAGCGAAGTTCCCCTGCTCGGAAAGGTTGCAGCCGGCACCCCAATCGAGTCGCTCATGCAGGAGGAGAGCATTGCCGTGCCCGAGCACATGCTTCCCCGGCGCGGGCCAAACTATGCGCTCAAAGTCGAGGGCGCCTCGATGGTCGACGAGCACATCGTCGATGGCGACATCGTCGTGGTCCACGGCAAGCAAACCGCTGAGAACGGCGAAATGGTCATCGCTCTGGTCAACGGCAGCGAAGCCACCGTCAAGAAGTTCTACCGTGAGCCCGGCGGATGGATCCGGCTTCAGCCGGCCAACGCCACCATGCAGCCGATGCGGTTTCAGGAGCGGGACGTGCTCATCCAGGGTGTGGTGGTCGGCGTCATTCGGAAATATTAGGGCTTATGCCTGGGCCAGGGGCCTTGGTGCCGCCGCCCGGAAGCGCTGGAGCGCCAGAGCCGCGGCGCCACTTTCCAGGGCGGCACGGGCGCGTTCCGCTGATTCTTCCAGAGACCACCCGTTGCCAGAGACGTACAGCGCCGCTGCGGCGTTGAGCAGCGCCGCACAGAGTCGAGCCCCACTTTCCTCACCCGCCAGGAGCCGAATGATCAGGTCAGCGTTCTGCTGCGGCTCACCCCCGGACAACTGATCCAGGTCGTTGCACTCCAGTCCCAGCCGAGCAGGATCCAGCTCCCAGGTGCGGGTGTTCCCATCCACGACTTCCCAGACGTAGGTACATCCCGACGGACTGATCTCGTCCATGCCCACGGCGGCGTGCAGCACCAGCGCGTGTCTGGTGCCGAGCTCCGCGAGCGCCTCCGCTAATACCGGCCCGCGAGAGCCATCCGAGACGCCCACCACCTGGCGAGTTACCCCGGCCGGATTAGCCAGAGGCCCGAGGAGATTCATGATGGTGGGCACCCCGAGCTCTTTGCGCACCGGGCCGAGATGACGCATTGCCGGGTGGTAGCTCGGGGCATACATGAACACTACACCGCTGGAGCGAAGCACCCGTGCTGCTGCGCCGGGATCCATAACGATGTCGATGCCCAACGCCTCCAGGACATCGGCGGACCCGCAGCGGGAGGTGTAACTCCGGTTGCCATGTTTGGCGACGGGAACGCCCGCCCCGGCCACAACAAAAGCGGCCGCGGTCGAGATGTTGAACGTGCCAACCCGCCCTCCCCCCGTTCCGCAGGTATCCACCAGAGCATCCCGCTCGCCCAGATCCGCCTGAAGCATGGCCCGTCTCAACGCTTCAGCAGCTCCGGCCACTTCCCGGGGTGTCTCGCCCTTGATCCTGAGTCCGATGAGCAACGCGGCTGCCTGAGCCGGAGTAAACCGGCCTTCCATCAGCGCATCGAACGCGGCCCCCGCCTCTTCCCGTTCCAGAGAGAGCCGTTGGGATAGCTTCTGCACAGCAAAACTCAGGGCGGAGTCGTCCATTACCGCTATGACCTGTGGGCCGGGTTGGGGTAGCTGATGGGCAGAGGCGAAGGAAGAAAAGTGTATCCGCCGAAGAGGCCTTTTGTCAATTCTGACAAGCAGTTGCAGGCTTGCTCCGAGTCTGGGCCTCGGCTAAATTCCGGCCGTGAGCCGGACCTTCCTCGCCACGCTTCACTACGACGGCACCGGCTTTGTCGGATGGCAACGTCAGCCGGCCGGCCGTTCGGTTCAAGCTGAATTCGAGCGGGTCCTCGAACGCATCTTCGGTCGCCACATGGCGGCCCACGCCGCCGGCCGCACCGATGCCGGCGTCCACTCGGTAGGTCAGGGCGTCAGCTTCACCGCTCCGGCCGGTTGGACCGAAGAATCCCTTCATCGCGCGCTGAATGCCCTGCTGCCTAGTGACTGCTGGGTGGCATCGGTGCATCCGATGCTGGCAGGATTTCACGCCAGAAAATCGGCCGTTTCCCGGTGCTACCGCTACGACATCGGAACCGATCAGGCCTCCGCTTCCCCCTTTCGCCGCCACTTCGAATGGGCGTTGAAACGTCCGCTGGACTTTGGGCTGCTTCAGTCCTCTGCTGAGCGGCTCCGCGGTGAGCACGACTTCAAGGCCTTTGCCGCCAAGGGCGACAAGCCGCACCACCGTTGCCGGCTGCTGCTCTCCCGGTGGGAGCACCGGGCTGACCAGCGGGGCGTGAGCTATCACGTGGAGGCGGATCGTTTCCTCCATCACATGGTTCGGATGCTGGTAGGCACGATGGTAGATGTCGGGTTGGGCCGGCGGCCGCTGGACGACATAGACGCCCTGCTGGTGCGGCAGGATAACAGCGAGACCAGTCCGCCAGCTCCGCCGCAGGGCCTTTACTTCGGCGCGGTGACGTATCCGCCGGAGCTGTTCGAGTATCCAGTCGAGGCAAGTCATGCCGCCGCGCCGGTCAGCTAGTCTGTTGCTGGCGATTGGCCTGGCATCCATCGGATGCCGCGATGCGCCCAGGCGGGAGCTCAGGGTTGCCACGGCAGGAGCCCAGGCATCATCCCGAGTGGCTTCGGCCCAGAATGCCGTCGATGTTTCCCGCCGCACCGCGCTGGTCACGGCCGCGGATCGGGTGTCCCGGTCGGTCGTCTCGATCAACGTCACGTCGCGCCAGCAGGTCACGCCCCGGTCGCCCTGGGATTTCTTTTTTGTCCCCGAGGGAGCTCGCGTCGTTCAGGGCTACGGAACCGGTTTCATTCTTCGGGCCAGCGGCATCATTGTCACCAATCAACACGTTGTGGCCAACGCGGAGCGGGTGGTGGTCACCCTTCCCGGCGGCAGCGACCTGCCGGCCACGGTGTTGGGCGAAGATCCGGTTACCGACATCGCGGTGCTGCGGGTCAAGCGAGAGGGGCTGCCGACCGTCACGGTGGGTCGCAGCACCGACCTGATGATTGGGGAATGGGTGGTGGCCCTGGGAAACCCGTACGCGTATCTGCTGGGCAACGCGGAGCCGACCGTCACCGTTGGAGTGGTGAGCGCCACCGGACGCAATATTCTTCCGGGCGGCGAGCAGACCGGACTGTATCTGGACATGATTCAGACCGATGCCGCGATCAACCCGGGGAATTCGGGCGGGCCGCTGACCAACGCGCTGGGTGAAGTCGTTGCGGTCAACTCGTCGATTTTCAGCAGCAGCGGCGGGTCGGTTGGGCTGGGGTTCGCCATTCCGATCGAACGGGCCATCCGGGTGGCCGACGAAATCATCAAGAGCGGCACGGTGCGCCGCGCCTGGGTTGGGCTCGAGGTCGAAGGAGCCAATGCCATGCGGGAATGGAAGAGTCAGGGAGGCGTAGCGCTCACCAGTGTGGCGCCCGGTGGTCCGGCGGCGCGGGCCGGCCTTCGACCAGGCGATGTTCTGGTCGAGGCCAACGGCCGGCGGCTTCGCAACTATCTCGATTGGGAAGCGGTCAAGCTCGACCTCCACGTGGGCGACACGGTCACCGTGGTCCAGCGGAGCGGGAGCGGCACCGCCCGGCGGCGTATCGTGACCGGCGACCTGCCCACCGTCACGGCTGAAAAGATCACCGTGCTCCAGGACCTCCAGCTGATCAACGTCACCCCCGCCATTCAAGCGGAGCGCAGCATCCGGAGCGAGCAGGGCGCTCTGATCTTCCGGATTTCGCCTCAGGTGAGTCGGGCCACTGGGCTGCAGGAAGGAGACGTGATCCTGGCGATTAACCGGTCGCCGGTTCGAAGTGCCGCGGAGGTTTCCGAGCTGATGAACGTCCGGCCGGGCCAGGTGATCCGGATCTACGTCGAGCGTGAGGGACAGGTCACCTTTACCGATCTGATCTTCCGATGACCGACGAACGCTGGCGTTCTCCGCTGAGCACGCGATACGCGTCGCCCGCCATGCAGACGCTGTGGGGCGAGGCCCGCAGGATCTCACTTTGGCGCCGGCTGTGGTTGGCCCTGGCCGAGAGCGAGCGGGAACTGGGCCTGGATATACCCGATTCGGCACTCACGCAAATGCGGGCGCACCTGGACGATGCCGATCTGGCCGCGGCCGCCCGCTACGAACGCCGGTTCCGGCACGATGTCATGGCTCACATTCACGCCCTTGGCGACCAGGCGCCGGCGGCTCGGCCTTTCCTCCACTTGGGTGCCACCAGCGCGTTTGTTACCGACAACGCCGACCTGATCGTCATGCGCGACGGTTTGCGTCTGCTATTGGGACGGCTGATTGCCGTGCTGCACGCGCTGGAGCGATTTGCCACCCGCTATGCCGGACTTCCGTGCCTGGCGTACACTCACTTCCAGCCGGCCCAGCTCACCACGGTCGGAAAGCGCGCCACTCTGTGGATGCAGGACTTCTCCCTCGATGTGGAGGAGATGTGTCACCGGATCGAGGGACTCCGGCTACGGGGCTGCAAGGGCACTACCGGAACGCAGGCCTCGTTCCTCCAGTTGTTCGGTGGGAACCACGAGAAGGTCCGCGAGCTCGACCGGCGGGTTGCGAACAAGCTGGGAGTTCAGCAGACCTTCGCGGTGACCGGTCAGACCTATTCCCGAAAGGCCGACAGCGTGGTGCTGGAGGCTCTCGGCGGTATCGCGCAGTCGGCCTCCAAAATGGCCGGTGATCTCCGGTTGCTGCAGCACGAGGGAGAGCTGCTCGAGCCCTTCGAATCGGAGCAGATTGGCTCCAGCGCCATGGCCTACAAGCGCAACCCGATGCGGGCGGAACGGATCAGCGGCCTGGCACGGTACGTCATGGCCTTGCCGGCCAACACCTCGCAGACGGCAGCAACCCAATGGCAGGAGCGCACCCTGGACGACAGCGCTAACCGGCGGCTCACCCTCCCCGAGGGCTTCCTGGCCACTGACGCGATTCTGGTTCTGGCCACCAACATCGCCGCGGGGCTCGAGGTTCGGGAAGACGTGATCCGGCGGCACGTAGCGGACCAGATGCCGTTCATGGCGACAGAACGCTGGCTGATGTTGGGCGTTGGCGCCGGCGGCGACCGTCAGGCGCTCCACGAGGTGATCCGGCGGCACAGCCTGGCCGTGGCAGACGCCGTGAGCCGGGGCCAGACCAACGATCTGCTGGCACGGCTTGCAGCCGATCCAGCCTTCCGGGGCGTCTCCACGGCTACACTCCAGGCCGAGCTGGACCCGGTGAACTACACCGGCAGGGCAGCCCAGCAGGTACCGGAGTTCATCGAGGAGTACCTGCAGCCGCTGCTGGCGCGGGCCCGTCCGCTGGCCGCAGAGGCCGAAGCAACGGAGGTAGTGGTATGAGGCCGCAGGCTACGCTGGTACAGAGCCGTTTGCCGCTCCCTTTGCTTCGCCGGGGAAAGGTGCGCGAGGTCTATGAGGTAGACGACGAGCATCTTCTGATCGTGGCGAGCGACCGGGTGAGCGCGTTCGACGTGGTGATGCGAGAGCCGGTGCCGTACAAGGGCGCGGTGTTGACTCAGATCAGTGCCTTCTGGTTCGAGCGCCTGGCCGACGTCTTTCCCTCGCACTATATCACCGCCCGAACCGGAGAAATTGTCGACCGGATACCTGAGCTGGGAAGCGTCCGCTCCGAGCTGGCTGGTCGGGCCATGCTGGTTCGGCGGGCCCCGCCCGTGCCCTTCGAATGTGTGGTGCGAGGTTACCTGTCGGGGTCGGCCTGGGCGGAGTACCGCGATCGAGGAACATTGGCGGGCGAGCGGCTACCGAAGGGACTGGTGGAAAGCCAGCGCTTGGATCCTCCACTCTTCTCGCCCGCAACCAAGGCTGAAACCGGCCACGATCTCAATATCACCTTCGATGCCGTGGCGGAGACGCTCGGGCCCGATCTGGCGGAGCGACTCCGGGAGGCCAGCTTTGCCATCTACGAAGCAGGTCGGGACCACGCCGCGCGGAACGGCATCATTATCGCCGACACCAAGTTCGAGTTTGGCGTGGACCTCCAAGGCGAACTGCGCCTGATCGATGAGCTTCTGACGCCCGATTCCTCCCGTTTCTGGCCGGCCGACCGGTACCAGCAGGGCCACCCCCAACCCAGCTTCGACAAGCAACCGCTCCGGAACTACCTGGCCTCCCTCAAGGCGGCCAGCCAGTGGAACGGCGAAGCCCCTCCGCCGGCGCTTCCTCCTGAAGTTGTGCAGGCTACCAGCCGACGCTATCTCCAGGCCTTCCGCCTTCTTACCGGACGTGAGCTGGTGGTGGGGGCGTGATCCGAACGGCACCGGAGGGACGCTGGTTCATCGTCGGCGGCTGGGCCATCGCGCTGGGGCTCTGGCTCGCGGTCTGGCGCTACGCCACGCCGACCTGGTGGATCGCTGCGGTGCTCTGGACCGTTCTAGCTATCTGGGTGATCGCGTTCTTTCGAGACCCCAATCGTGAGGGGAAACGAGGAGACCGGCTCATCCTGGCTCCAGCCGATGGCAAGGTCGTGAGCATCATCGAGGTCGAGGAGCCTGCTTTTTTCGGAGGCCGAGCCCTGCGGATCTCTATTTTCATGAACGTGTTCAACTGTCATGTGAATCGGTACCCGACCGACGGCACCGTGGAGTACCGTCAGTACAACCCCGGCAAGTTCGGTCACGCGGCCGCTGAAAAGTCGAGTCTCGACAATGAACAATCCAGCGTTGGGCTGGTGAATGGGCGGGGGAAGGTTCTTATCCGTCAGATCGCAGGTCTGATCGCCCGGCGGATCGTTACCGATCACGAGGTGGGAACCCGGGTGCAGCAGGGGCAGCGGATGGGGATGATCCGCTTCGGCTCACGAGTCGACCTCTTCCTCCCGCCGGCCAATACCCGCGTCCTGGTCAAAACTGGCGATAACACACTAGTAGGAGTGACTGTGGTGGCCGAATGGAGCTGAGACAGCGGCGCGAGCGCCTTCCCCGACCCACCATGCGCCACGTGGTGGTCGTGATGCCCAGTGCCTTCACGCTCGGCAATCTATTCTTTGGCTTCTGGTCTATCGTGTCGGCGTTCAACGGCAACTTCCGGTGGGCGGGATGGTTCATCGTTTTCGCCGGAATTCTCGACATGCTGGATGGCCGGGTGGCCCGACTCTCCGGCACCGGCACCCGCTTCGGCGCGGAGCTCGATTCGCTGGTCGACCTGATCTCCTTCGGGGTGGCCCCTGCCCTACTGATGTACTTCCTGGATTTTTCGAATGCGGGCCGTTTCGCCTGGATCCTGTGCTACATCTACGTGGTCGCGGTTGCGCTCCGATTGGCCCGCTTCAACGTGCTCTCTGCTGGCAAGCCTTCCACCGGCTGGTTCACCGGAATGCCATCGCCCTCGGCAGGCATGACGTTGGCCGTCTACTATCCCTTCAGCCAGACCAATTGGTATCGGGCCTCGCTGGCCTACATGGATCTGCAGCACGAGGGACTGGTGGTGCTCATGCTGCTGCTGGCGGTGCTGATGGTCAGCAACGTCAAGTACCCCAAGTTCCCTCCAATCGGGGTCCGAAGCGCGCGAGGGATTCTGGGCCTCACCCTGCATCTGCTTATTCTGCTCGGCGGAATCTTTGCGCCTGAGTATTTTTTGTTTCCGTTGGGATTGCTGTATATGGTCTTCGGATTGATCCGGACCACGGTGCTGGGGTTGATGGAACGGCCGGAGCCGGTCACGGTAATCGGGGAGCGGGTAGCCGACGCGCATGATCCCACGCTACCGCCACCGCTCTCGCATGAGCGCCGAAGGCACTCCGGAGACCGCCGACAGGAGCCGGAATAATGACCTTTCGCGTACACGTGCGAGTGATGCCGCGGACCGGGCTGCTGGATCCCCAGGGCCAGGCGGTCGAGCACGCGCTATCCGCTCTCGGTTTTGCCGAAGCCGGAGCCGTTCGGGTGGGCCGAGCCATCGAGCTGGACGTGGATGCCGGCTCACGGGATGAGGCAGAAGCGCGGGCAAGGCTCATGTGCGACAAGTTGCTGGCCAATCCGGTTACCGAGGATTATTTGCTGGCGGTGGAGGAAGACTGATGACCCGGGTGGCGATCGTGCGATTCCCCGGCAGCAACTGCGATTTCGACACCCTGCGGGCGGCGCAGAGCCACGGCGGAGATGCCTTCTTCGTGTGGCATCGGGATACCGACCTGAAGAGCGCCGACATCGTCATCCTTCCCGGCGGATTCAGCTACGGCGACTATCTCCGGAGCGGCGCCATTGCCCGGTTCAGCCCGATCATGCAGGCGGTGCAGCGCCACGCCGCCGAGGGCGGACCGGTGCTCGGGATCTGCAATGGATTCCAGATCCTGTGTGAGGCCCGGTTGCTGCCCGGGGCGCTGCTGAGAAATGCGGGGCTCACGTTCGTGTCCAAGCCGGTAGATGTCACCGTCGAGCAAACCGACACCGCCTTCACCTGCGATTACGAGCCCGGAGCCCGGCTGCGGCTGCCGGTTGCCCATGGAGAGGGGCGGTATGTGGCCTCGCCCGACACGCTGCGAATGCTCGAGGCTGAGGGCCTGGTGGTGCTCCGGTACGTCGCCGCAACCGAGCGCTCACCGTTCCAGCCAAACCCCAATGGGGCCACTAACCATATCGCCGGCATCTGCAATGCCGCCGGGAACATCGTGGGCATCATGCCCCATCCGGAGCGGGCCATCGACCGCCTGCTCGGCCTCACAGGCGGGACCGGGTTCTTCACCTCACCGATCTCGTCGCACCAGAATGCCGCCAGGTCGAGGACTCAGAAATGAAGTCGGACAAGCCCAGTCGCAACGAAGACGAGTACTTCGCCCGGGAAGACGCCGAATTGATGCGGCGTGAGCGGGAGCGCGCTCAGGCGGCCGCCACCGCGGCGGAACGCGCGTCACACTATATGAAGTGCCCCAAGGACGGCTTCGATCTCACCAGCAGCAACGTTCACGGCGTCCAGATCGAGACCTGTCCTCATTGCGGCGGCATGTGGCTCGACGCCGGTGAGCTGGAGGCCGTGGCTCACGATGATCGGCCAAATGTCTTCACCCGGGTGCTCTCAGACGCGCTTTCCACATTCCGCCGATCTCCCCGGGCGCGTCATGCGGACCAGCCCATTCACGATCCGGGCAACCCTCTCAGCTGATGGAGCGGTAGTGACGGTTTCCGGCGTTGCCAGTGCAGCCAGCGAAATGTTCACCGGGCAGGGGGAGCGTCCGGTAACTCCAGAGCTGGTGCGCGAGCACAACATCAATGAGCTCGAATACAGCCGGATCGTTGACCTGTTGGGCCGGACGCCCACCTTCACCGAGCTCGGGGTCTTCTCCGCACTGTGGTCGGAACACTGCTCGTACAAGCACTCCCGGCCGGTGCTGAAATCTTTCCCCACCACCGGCCCGCAAGTGGTTCAGGGTCCCGGGGAGAACGCCGGAGTACTCCGGCTGCCGGATGGCTGGGCGGTGGCCTTCAAGATCGAGTCACACAACCACCCTTCTGCGGTCGAACCCTACCAGGGTGCCGCCACCGGTGTCGGTGGGATTCTGCGCGACGTGTTCACGATGGGTGCCCGTCCGGTGGCTCTCCTCAATAGCCTCCGTTTCGGTCCGCTGGATCACCCCCGCAACCGCTACCTCTTTGCCGGGGTGGTGCGCGGAATCGGAGATTACGGAAACTGCGTGGGGATTCCTACACTCGGTGGCGAGGTGAACTTCGCTCCCGGGTACACCGGCAATCCGCTGGTGAACGCAATGTGCGTAGGGCTGCTCAAGGAGAACGATCTGATCAGAGCAGCCGCGCATGGCGTGGGCAATGTGCTGCTGGCAGTGGGTGCCCGCACCGGTCGGGATGGCATCCATGGCGCCAGCTTTGCCTCGGAGGAACTCTCCGAGAAAAGCGAGAGCCGGAGACCCCAGGTCCAGGTAGGAGATCCCTTCACCGAAAAGCTGCTGCTGGAAGCGAGCCTGGAGCTGATCACCTCGAGGCTGATCGTGGCCATTCAGGATATGGGAGCCGCCGGACTCACCAGCTCGTCGGCAGAGATGGCCGCGCGGGGCGGCGTGGGGGTGGAGATCGACACCGGACTGGTTCCCACCCGGGAACCGGGAATGACGCCGTACGAGATTCTGCTGTCCGAGTCGCAGGAGCGTATGCTGGTGGTGGCGGAGCCATCGCGGCTGGCCGAGGTCCAGGCGGTGTGCGCCAAATGGGAGCTCGCTGCAACCGAGATCGGGCGGGTAACCGACGATGGCATGTTTCGGGTCAAGCACCATGGGCAGACGGTGGTCTCCATTCCAGGTCGCCAACTGGTCGAGGACTGCCCGGTCTATTACCCCGAAGCGGAAGAGGGCGAGGCTGCGCGGCTCCGGCGCTCGCAGATCGATCCGGGCGAGCCGGTCGTCGATCTTGAGGGTGCACTGGAGCTACTGCTCGACAATCCGAACATCGCGAGCAAGCGCTGGGTCTATGAGCAATACGATTCCACAGTGCAGGCCTCCACGGTGCTCCCGCCCGGCGCTGACTCCGGCGTGATCCGGGTGCCGGGCAGCAGCTTCGGCATTGCTATGTCGGTCGACTGCAATGCCCGGCTGGTTGCCCTCGATCCCTACGAGGGCGGAAAGGCCGCCGTGGCAGAGGCGGCCCGCAACGTGGCCTCGAGCGGAGCCAGGCCGTTGGGGATCACCAACTGCCTCAATTTCGGGAACCCCGAAAAACCCGAGGTCTTCTTCCAGTTCAGCGAGGCCTGCCGGGGGATTGGGGACGCCTGCCGGGCTTTCGGCACTCCGGTCACTGGGGGCAATGTCTCCTTCTACAACGAGAGCCCCAGCGGCGCGGTCGATCCTACCCCCACCATCGGGATGATCGGCCTGCTGAACAATGTGGAAGACCGGGTTGCCAGCTATTTCGACTCGCCGGGAGACGAGGTGTTCATTCTCGGCCAAACCAGCGGCATTCTCGGTGGCTCGGCCTATTGGGCCGAGGTCTGCGACTTTGTCGGGGGCGATCCTCCGGCGGTGGATCTGGACGCCGAACTCCGGCTGCAACGCTTCCTGGTCGCCGCGGCTCAGCGCGGGCTGCTCCGCTCGGCGCATGACTGCTCCGAAGGCGGCCTGGCGGTGGCGCTGGCTGAGGCCGTGATCGGAGGCCCGTATGTTCCGGGAAGCCTCGGTGCCGGGCTCGACCTGACCGGCTACGCACCGGAGCTGCCCATGGATGGTCTCCTGTTCGGGGAGGATGGCGCCCGAGCGATCATTTCATGTTCCCAGGCTTCTGCCCGGCCACTCATAACGCTGGCGGATCAGCACGGGGTGCCGCTCTTCCGGGCCGGGTTGGTCGAGAGCGCCGGTACCCTGGAACTCCAAGTGGGGCCCCACCTGTTCTCCTGGAGCACCGAAGCATTGCGACGGATTTACTACGAAGCGATCCCGCGGCGAATGCAGCATGCCGACGTGGACCGCACGGCGGGAGAATAGCATGTGTGGCATCATCGGCGTTTCCGCACTACCTGACGCGGCCCGGCTGGCGTACCTCGGCCTCTACGCCCTGCAGCACCGGGGCCAGGAGAGCGCGGGTATCGTTGCCATAGACCGCGATGGCATGGCCCGCTCGCACCGCGGAATGGGGCTGGTCTCGGAAAACTTCGACGATCAGACCCTGGCCGGCCTGCCCGGTGACGTTGCCGTGGGGCACACCCGCTACTCGACTACGGGCAGCACCGTTCTCGCAAACGCGCAGCCCTGCAGCGTCAATACCAGATGTGGTCCCCTGGCCATCGCCCACAACGGCAATCTGATCAATGCCGATGCCATCAAGCGCGATCTGGTCGAGCGCGGCGCCATCTTCACCAGCTCGAGCGATACAGAGGTGCTGGTGCACCTCATCGCCCGCTCCGAGGAAGACACTGTCGATGACCAGATTCGGGAGGCCCTGGAGCAAGTAGACGGCGCGTACAGCCTGATCATTACGGTGGGCAGGACCATGTATGCCGCGGTGGACAGCCGGGGCTTTCGGCCGCTGGTTATCGGTCGGCTGGGCCCGGGCATCGTGGTGGCCTCGGAGTCCTGCGCCCTCGATCTGATCGGGGCCACCTTCCATTGCGAGCTCAGGCCAGGTGATTTCGTACGGGTGGATAACGGCCAGGTAACCCACCTTCCTCGGCTGGCGCCGCGGCCGGTGAGCCGTTGCGTGTTCGAGCTGGTTTACTTCGCCCGCCCCGACAGCACGGTGTTCGGTGAGTCAGTCGATCGGGTCCGGCGGGAGCTGGGGCGCCAGCTGGCCCGGGAACAGCCGGCACCGGGTGGTGAGGTGGTATTCAGCGTTCCCGACAGCTCCAATGCGATGGCGTTGGGGTTTTCCGAGGTGTCCGGGATCAAGCTCGAGTACGGGCTCATCCGGAACCACTATGTGGGTCGCACGTTCATCAACCCCACGCAGGCCCTCAGGGTGGCCAAGGTCAAGATCAAGTTCAACCCGGTGCGGGAAGTGATCCACGGAAAATCTGTGGTCGTGGTGGATGACAGCCTGGTCCGGGGCAATACCAGCAAGGAGCTGGTGCAAATGATCCGCGCCGCCGGCGCGCGTGAGGTCCACCTGCGCCTGGGCTCACCGCCAATTACCGGACCGTGCCATTACGGCATCGATACGCCCAGCCGGGAAGAGCTGATTGCCGCCACTCACTCGATCGGAGAAATCCGCGAGTTTCTCGGGGTCGACAGCCTGGGCTATCTCTCGCTCAATGGTATGCTGCACGCGGCGGGCAAGGACACAGGATTCTGTCACGCCTGTTTCTCCGGCATGTACCCCACTCCGACTCCTGACGATCCGGTGCGTCTTCGACATGCGACACCTCTGATCGCCACTCCCGCATGAGCGGCCCGTACACCCAGCCGCTGGTCTACTCCTTCGGTCAGGGCCGCTCCGAAGGGACCGCGGCCATGAAAGACATTCTCGGCGGCAAGGGTGCCGGTCTCGCCGAGATGACCACCATCGGCATTCCTGTCCCTCCCGGTTTTACCATCGCCAGCACCATCTGCATCCACTATCTAGAAAGCGGCCAGTTCCCCAAACGGCTGCAGGCTCAGGTCGAGAATGCGCTGCAGCGGCTCGAGGCCACAACCGGAAAGCATCTGGGCGACGGAGAGAACCCGCTGCTGGTATCTGTCCGTTCCGGAGCCGCCGTCTCCATGCCAGGCATGATGGAAACGATCCTCAACCTGGGCTTGAACGACGTCACGGTAGAGGGCCTTACCCGGCAGAGCGGGAATCCCCATTTCGCCTGGGATTCCTATCGCCGGTTCGTGCAGATGTATGGCAGCGTGGTGTTCGAGCTGCCGCGGAAACCTTTCGAGCACATCCTGGAAGAGCACAAGCAGCGTTGCCGGATGGAGCGGGACATCGATCTGCCGGTGGAGGAAATGCAGGGGATCGTTCGCCGGTTCAAGGAGTACGTGCGGAAACAATCGGGGCGGGAGTTCCCCTCGGAGCCGCTGGACCAGCTGTGGGGAGCCATTGCCGCCGTGTTCGAGAGCTGGAATACCCGCCGGGCCATCGATTACCGAAAGCTCCACGACATTCCGGATTCAATGGGAACAGCGGTGAATATCGTCTCCATGGTGTTCGGAAACCTGGGCGAGGATTCCGGCACCGGCGTGACCTTCAGTCGGGATCCGTCCACCGGAGAACAACGGCTCTACGGCGAATTTCTGCTCAACGCCCAGGGCGAAGATGTGGTGTCAGGCACGCGGACACCGATGCCGATCGGACAGCTGAAGGATCACCTGCCGCATGCTTATCAGGAGCTGGAGCGGGTAGCTCGCACCCTCGAGCGGCATTTCCGGGACGTGCAGGATATGGAGTTCACCATCGAACGGGGCAATCTCTACATGCTGCAGACCCGGCGGGCCCAGCGCTCGGGACACGCGGCGGTTCGGATTGCCTGCGACATGGTGGATGAAGAGGTGATCACGGAGCAGGAAGCCGTTGCCCGCATTCCGCCCAACGATCTGAATCAGTTGCTCCATCCTATGATCGATCCCAACAGCCGGCTCGATCTGCTCACGACCGGCCTTCCCGCGTCGCCGGGAGCCGCCTGTGGAACAATCGTGTTCGATGCCGATGAGGCGGAGCGGATGGGCCGGGCGGGACAATCGGTGATCCTGGTGCGGCGGGAGACCTCGCCCGAGGACTTCCACGGCATGGTGACCGCCAAGGCCATTCTCACCGCGAGAGGCGGGATGACTTCCCACGCCGCCGTGGTCGCCCGCGGCATGGGGAAGCCCTGCGTTGCCGGCGCCCAATCACTTCAGGTGGACGAGAAGGCCAGCCGGCTCTCGGTGAATGGCCGGAGCCTGGGAGTGGGCGAATGGATCACGGTGGATGGAAGCAGCGGGAAAGTGTTCGCCGGCCAGGCTGCACTCATCCCTCCGGAGCTGAGCGGCAACTTCAACCGGGTGATGAAGTGGGCCGACCGGATCATGCAGCTCAGGGTCAGGGTAAACGCTGATACTCCGGCCGACGCGCACCGGGGACGCGATTTCGGCGCCGAAGGCATCGGACTCTGCCGCACCGAGCACATGTTCTTCGAAGGCGACCGGCTGGTGGCCATGCGGGAGATGATCGTGGCTCAAGACCCGGCCGGCAGGCGGGCGGCGCTGGCCAAGCTGCTGCCCATGCAACGCGGCGACTTCGAGGCCATTTTCCGCGCCATGGAGGGCTACCCCGTCACCATCCGATTGCTCGACCCGCCGCTCCACGAGTTCCTGCCCAAGGAAGTCTCAGAAATCGAAACGCTCGCTCGGGAGCTGAAGATGGCGCCGGCCACGCTCAAGCAGATCGTGGACAACTTGCACGAGGTGAACCCGATGCTCGGGTTGAGGGGCTGCCGACTCGGCATCATCTATCCCGAGATCACGGCCATGCAGGTGCGCGCCATTTTCGAGGCTGCCTGCACCGTGGCTGCCCGCAAGGGACGGGTCATGCCTGAGGTCATGATCCCACTGACTGCCACGGTGGTCGAGTTCCGCAAGCAGGCTCTCATCGTCCGCCAGGTGGCGGAGGAAGTCTTTCAGGAGCGCCAGATCACGGTTCCCTATCTGCTGGGCACTATGATCGAGCTCCCGCGGGCTGCGCTTACAGCGGACGAGCTGGCCCGAGAGGCGCAGTTCTTCTCCTTTGGCACCAACGACCTCACCCAGACTACCTGGGGGCTGTCCCGGGACGATGCCGGACGATTCCTTCCCTACTATCTCGAGCACGGCGTCATCGAGGACGACCCGTTTCAGGTGCTGGATCTGGCGGGAGTCGGCAAGCTCATCGCCATGGCCTGCGACCTGGGCAGAAAGACCCGGCCCGATCTGAAGCTCGGTGTCTGCGGCGAGCATGGCGGTGATCCATCGGCCGTGGCGTTCAGCGACCGTCTGGGAATGAACTATGTCTCCTGCTCTCCCTACCGTGTTCCCATCGCACGGCTTGCCGCGGCCCAAGCGGCGCTGGCCGCCCGGGGAACCATGGACCGCACCAGATCCACGGTCTGACGTCCTCTCGGTTCAGGCGCGGGCAAAGATCTCCAGCATCGAGTGGCCGTAAGGATTCCAGTCGGATCGCGGACCGGCAAAGCTCCGGGTCGTGACATCCACATCTCCGATGGCGGTAGTGATGAACGTTCGCCATCCCGGAATGTCGCCGCTGTGGCTGAACCCCGCGGTCTGATAGCCGAGGAGAATGGGCTCGCCCGCCTCGTGAATGCCCAAGAGATAGGGTTCCACGGTACGCCGGAATCCCTCGTAGGCAAACTCCACAACCCGGTGGCCCAGGATGGCACGGACCAGGCGCTCTCCCGTCGTGAGCTCCTGAAGGGAGGTCCCAGTAGGCGTGGTTTCCTGCTCCTGCATGATGCACCTCCAAAGAAATGCGCGTCTCAAGCTAGCGGGGTTCGGCCATGCCTTGCCATCGGCATTGGGTCGCCTCTAATTCCTGCCTCCCGAGGGTGATGATGCGGCCCCAGTCTTCCCGAGGAAGCAAATGACGCAGCCCCAGGTGGGCATCGTGATGGGCAGCGACTCCGACTGGGACGTGATGCAGCACGCAGCCCGGCGGCTCAACGATTTCCATGTTGAGTATGAAGCGCGCGTCGTGTCCGCCCATCGAACTCCCGACCTGCTCTATCGCTATGCCGAAGACGCCGCCGGGCGCGGATTGCGCTGCATCATCGCCGGAGCCGGTGGCGCGGCACATCTGCCGGGCATGCTGGCGGCCAAGACAACTCTCCCGGTGCTCGGCGTCCCGGTTCCGACCAAGCATCTCCAGGGACTCGACTCCCTCCTTTCGATCGTGCAGATGCCGGCCGGCATTCCAGTGGCCACCTTCGCCATAGGTACCGCCGGCGCCGGGAATGCCGGTCTTTACGCCATTGGAATTCTGGCGTTGCAGGACTCCGATTTGGCCGAACGGCTGGAGGAGTTCCGCCGCGCTCAGGAGCGCCGAGCTCTCGATATGAGGCTGCCGGATCTCTCGTGATTCTTCCCGGGGCGACGGTGGGGGTTCTGGGTGGAGGGCAGCTGGGAAGGATGTTTGCTCTGCGAGCCAGGACCATGGGATATCGGGTCGTGGTGCTCGATCCGGATTCGCAGAGCCCCGCGGCTGCCGTGGCCGACCAGCACATTCAGACCGGGTACGAAGACCCAAAGGGTTTGACCGAGCTGGCCAAGCTCTGCGCCGCGGTGACAACCGAGTTCGAGAACGTGCCGGCGCGTACGCTCGAGCATCTGGCCGCCTCGTGTCTCGTTCGTCCGTCGGGACCGGCGGTGGCAACCGCTCAAGACCGCATTGCGGAAAAGACCTTCTTCCAGAGTCACGGCTTTGCCACGGCCAAGTTTCGTCCGGTGCGCGATCCCGGAGAGCTGGAAACAGCCTTAATCGACGTCGGGCTTCCTGGGCTGCTCAAGACCAGTCGGTTGGGGTACGATGGCAAGGGGCAGATGTTGGTGACCAATGCGGCTGAGGCGCGCGAAGCCTTCACCCGTCTGGGGTCGGTGCCCTGTGTGCTGGAGGAGCGGGTCGAGCTCGACTGCGAGCTGTCGGTTATCGTAGCCCGAGCTGCCGGCGGAGCGCAGGCCATCTTCCCGGTGGCAGAGAATCGGCACCGTGCCGGCATTCTCGACACGTCGGTGGTACCGGCACGGATCCCGGAAATGATGGCCAGCCAAGCCAGGACCATCGTCACCGAGGTTGCCGCGGCTCTCGGTTACGAAGGAGTGCTCGCCGTCGAGCTGTTCGTCACCAAGAAAGGAGAGCTACTGGTCAATGAGATGGCGCCGAGGCCCCACAACACTGGACACTACACGCTGGATGCCTGCTCGGTGGACCAGTTCGAGCTCCAGCTGCGGACTCTCTGCGATCTTCCCCTGGTCCAGCCATGGCTGCTGTCGCCGGTTACCATGATCAACCTGCTGGGTGACCTTTGGAGCGGGGGAGAGCCCCGGTGGGAGGAGGCGCTGCGCCGACCCGGGGTACGTCTGCATCTATACGGTAAGGCAGAAGCCCGGCCCGGCAGAAAAATGGGTCACTTGAACTGCTTAGCATCCACGGCCGATCAGGCCTTGACCCTCGCGCTGGAAAGTCGCGAGGCCTTGCGCTGCAACTGACAACAGAGGAGCCAGGATTATGCTTTTTCTTCCCGCACTTGCGCTGGCCACCAGCATCAGCCTCGTCCCACCTGCAATCGCGCATCCCGACACCACCTGCCCTCACCGGAATGTTCCGCTGGAGATCCGTAAGAGTCCGCTTGACTCAGTGACATTCAACGTATCAGGTCAGCAGGTGAAGGTCTGTTATGGCCGTCCCAGCTCGAGAGGAAGGACCATGCTCGGCGGAGCGGATGTGCCCTACGGGAAGCTGTGGCGGACCGGCGCCAACGAGCCCACCATCTTCTACGCGCCGGTTCCCCTCACTGTGGCGGGCATCAAGGTACAGCCCGGCGTCTATTCGCTCTATACAGTGCCGGGCAAGAGCGAGTGGGAGGTCATCGTGAATCGGTCAATTTCCCAGTGGGGCAAAGAGGACCAGTACACCGACGAAGTAAAGGCTGAAGAGATAGGAAGAGCGAAGCTCAAGGCTGAGACCAGCAGCAAACCCATTGAGACCTTCACCATACGAAGTGAGCCCGGCAGTGGCAAAGGAGCGTCGCTGGTGCTCGAATGGGAGAAGAGCCGGATAAAGATTCCGGTACAGGCGGCGAGCTAGCGCACCAAGGCCGCTACCGCGCGCAGAGCGTGCGTACGCCGTCGATAAGCCGCTCGACCTCCTCCATGGTGGTGTAGCAGGCGCAGCCAGCCCGGACCAGGCCATCGGGCTGTCCCAGCCGCTGCACCACCGTGGTGGCGTAGAAGTCTCCGCAAGATACGAACAGAGCCCGTTCCGCCAGCCAGCGCGCGACAGAGTCCGAAGATCGATTCGCCAGGGTGAACGCCACGGTGGGTGTTCTGGGCTGGCCCGGTCTTGGCCCATATAGAGTCACGCCGTCAACAGACTCGAGGCCGGTCCAGAGCCGCCGCAGCAACGTCTCGCCCCGTTCGCGCAACTCGGAAAAGGTTTGCCTCAGCCGGGGTCTCCGAGATTCTCCCTCACTGAGCGAGGCCAGGAAATCCACCGCCGCGGCCGCGCCGACGATCCCCTCGTGATTCAAGGTTCCCGTTTCGATCCGTTCCGGCACCGTATCAGGAGCCGGCAACAGCTTGGGGACCTCGAGCCCGGCGAGGACTGCCTCGCGAGCGAACAGAATGCCGATATGCGGTCCATAGAACTTGTAGGCGGAGCAGGCCAGGAAGTCGCACCCGATGCGGCGTACGTCCACCGGCTCGTGCGGAGCGAGATGCACTGCGTCGATGAAGGTCAGTGCTCCCGCATCTCGGGCCAGGGCAGACGCGCGGGCGACATCATTCACGGTACCGAGCGCGTTCGAGGCGCCGCCGATGGCGAGCAATCGCGGGCTGCTCCCCATAAGTGCTTCCAGCCGAGCCCAGTCAAGCTGACCGGTTTGGGGAAGCATCGGGACGGTGGCAATGGTCACTCCCCGATCGCGCTCCAGGGCTCGCCAGGGAGCAATGTTGGCGTGATGGTCCAGCTCGGTCACGACAATGGTATCGCCCCGCCCCCAGGATCGCCCCAGTGCGCGTGCCAGGTGAAAGGTGAGCGTCGTCATATTGGCCCCGAAGGCGATCTCGGTAGCCTCCGCACCAAGGAAATCCGCCAGGGCTTCGCGAGCTGCCCCGAGGAGCGCGTCGGTCTCCTCGCTGGTAGGGTACGGCCAGTGAGTGTTGGCGTTATGGTGGTAGAGATAGGACTCCATGGCATTCACGACATTCCGGGGCACCTGAGTGCCGCCCGGTCCATCGAAATACGCCACGGGAACACCACCATGGCGTCGCTCCAGGGCCGGGAAGGAGGCCCGGATGTCGGCCACCGAATGGGTTGTCACCGGACGGAATGTGACGGCGCTCATGCTGCTCCTGTGATCAAGCTGATTGTAGGTAAACTCTCTGGCGCCCGAGCCGACCCCAACGTACGTTCAACGCATACTATCCACCACCCTGCAGTGACTTTCTTTCCACGGTTTTTCTACCCGGAGTTTACGATGGTGTGGCTTCGCCGGAGCGCGTTCGCTGGGTACACTGGAACGCTGTATACCCTGGTCTTGCTCTCCGGATGCGGGAGCGGCACCGAGCCCAACGGTCCGGCGAACATCACTCTCGCTCCACCTTCCCTCTCATTTAGCGCGATCGGCCAGACCCAGCAACTGTCGCCAACGGTCACCGATCAGCAGGGAAACGCGATCACGGACGCGGCAGTCACCTGGACCACCAGCAACCCGGGCGTGGCGGGCGTCTCATCCAGCGGTGTTGTCACCGCAGCCGGCAATGGGTCCGCTGAGGTCACCGCCACAGCGGGTTCAGCCCACACTGTCGCGGAGGTCACCGTCTCGCAGACACCGGCCCAGGTGGAAAAGAATCAGGGGGATGGGCAGACGGTGGTGGCAGGTCAGCCGGTGCCGACACCGCCTTCGGTTCTGGTGACGGACGCAAACCACAATCCTGTGCCGGCCGTCGATGTCACCTTCCAGGTGACTTCCGGGCGGGGACAGGTGACCACCGCTGTGGTCGCCACGGACAACAGCGGCATTGCCCAGGTGGGCGGCTGGAGTCCCGGCAGCAAAGGCTCCAACTCTCTGACCGCCACCGCCGCCGGCGCCGCAATTTCGGGTAACCCAGTCACGTTTACGGCCACTGGAACCAGCGCATTCGACATCGAGGTCCAGTTCCTCGGTTCCGCAACGGCGAGTCAGCGTCAGGCTTTCACCGATGCCGCGGAGCGGTGGGAGAGCCTGGTTACCGGAGACCTCGAGAATATTCCACTGCAAACCCTGGCAGACGATTGTGGTGAGGGCTCGCCGGCGTTGAACCAGACGATCGACGACCTGCTGATCTTC
>JBJMPB010000375.1:0-3240 GCA_045803455.1 Gemmatimonadales bacterium
TACCAACCGTGGAGGGCGATAGCGGCTTGATCAAGCTGGCGCTGAGCAACCTGCTCGCCAATGCGGTCAAGTTCACCCGGCCCCGTCAGAAGGCGGTTATCCAAATCCGGCCGGTCGAGTTCGATGGCCAGGTTGGCGTGGCCGTCGAGGACAATGGGGTTGGGTTCAAGATGGCGTACGCCGGGAAACTCTTTGGCATGTTTCAGCGGCTTCATCGAGCGGATGAGTTCGAGGGCAACGGGGCGGGACTGGCCGTTGTGCAGCGCATCGCGCATAAACACGGGGGCCGGGTCTGGGCCGAGGCCGAGCCCGAGCGCGGAGCAACGTTTTATCTGACGCTCGGAAGCGGGGACGGAGGGAAGCGGGGAAGCGGGAATCCATCGAATGCAAACGACTAGCTCGGGCATGAAGCCTGCCTCCGAGGAACTTCCCCGCCTTCCCTCTTCCACGCTTCCGCACTTAGTCGACATTCTCGTGGTGGAGGACAGCCCGCTCGAGGTGGAGCTCACCGTGCGCCCCCTACGTGAGCTGGAGAGTGATGCCGAGATTGCCGTGGCCCGTGACGGCGAAGAAGCGCTCGACTTCCTCTTCGGGAGAGGCGGATTCCGCAGCCGCAGCGGCGCGGCGCCTCCCCGGTTGATCCTGCTCAGTCTCAAGCTGCCCAAGCTCGACGGTCTGGAAGTGCTGCGAGCTATCCGTACCAACAGCCGGACCAGCACAATTCCGGTAGTGATCCTGACCGCATCGGACGACTCCCGCGAGCTGGCCCAATGCTATCAACTGGGGGCCAACAGCTGCGTCCAGAAGCCGGTCCATTTCGAGGACCTGCGCACAGTGCTCCAGACGATTGTCCGGTATTGGTTGGGCCTGAATCAGCCGCCTCCGGGACCCGCTTTGCCGCTGGTGTAACCCGCCTGCAACTTTTGATAGAGTTCCGGCGTCTGTTGACACGATCCGGCTTTCAACTGTCGCCCTGCCTTGAGGACTTTCGTGTTGCCACTACTTCTCCGCGCCGCGCTGCTTTGGGGGTCTATCGCACTGATCCAGCTGCCACATCCGCTGGCGGCCCAGAAAACCACACCGATCACCCTCGACATTCCCTTTCAACGATTCGTCTTGCCGAACGGGCTCACCGTGATCGTGCATGAGGATCACAAAGCCCCGATCGTAGCGGTGAACGTCTGGTATCACGTGGGGTCCAAGAACGAGCGGCCGGGCCGCACCGGTTTTGCTCATCTGTTCGAGCACCTGATGTTCAACGGGAGCGAGAACTACGACAAGGATTTCTTCGGCCCGCTCGAGCAAGCCGGCGCCACCGACATGAACGGGACCACCAACGAGGACCGGACCAATTATTTCGAGAACGTTCCCACCAATGCCCTGGACCTCGTGCTCTGGATGGAGTCCGACCGCATGGGACACCTGACCGGGGCCATCAGCCAACCCAAATTGGATGAGCAGCGTGGAGTAGTACAGAACGAGAAACGCCAGGGAGAGAATGAGCCCTACGGCAAGGTCTGGGATTTTCTCACTCCCAAGCTGTATCCCTCCAATCATCCCTATTCCTGGACCACCATCGGCTCGATGGAAGACCTCGATGCCGCCAAGCTGCCCGACGTAAAGGATTGGTTTGCCACGTACTATGGAGCGGCCAACGCCGTGGTGGTCGTGGCGGGTGACATCGACGTGCAAACCGCCAAACGGAAAGTCGAGCAGTACTTCGGCGATATTCCGGCTGGTCCTCCGGTCGCCCGGCAGCAGGCCTGGATAGCCAAGCGGACCGGGAGTCAACGGGGCGTGATGCAGGACCGGGTGCCCCAGGCGCGCATCTACAAGGTGTGGAACGTCCCCGGCTGGGGAACTTCCGAAGCGGATTATCTCACCCTGCTGAGCGACGTGTTGAGCAGCGGCAAGTCATCCCGTCTCTACAAGCGTCTGGTCTATGACGACCAGACGGCGACTGACGTTTCGGCCTATGTAAATATGCGGGAGATCGGGGGACTCTTCGTGGTCGAGGCAACCGCTCGGCCGGGCGTCGAGCTGGCGCGGGTGGAGAAGGCGGTGGACGAAGAGCTACGCCGGCTGCTGGCGGGCGGACCTACGGCAGCCGAGCTCAGCCGGGTCAAGACTCAATACCGGGCAGGTTTCATTCGCGGAGTGGAGCGGATAGGCGGATTCGGTGGTAAGTCTGACGTTCTGGCGCAGGGGGAGGTGTTCGCCGGCCGACCTGATTTCTACAAGCTGAGGCTGAATCGGGTGCGTCAGGCCACCACCACGCAGCTGAGCAGTGTGGCCCGGCAGTGGCTCGCCGATGGAGTGTACACCCTCGAGGTTCATCCCTACCCCGAATTTCGGACCGCGTCCGCTGCAGCCGATCGCTCCAAGCTCCCGGTACCGGGCACACCGGCAGAGGCAAAGTTTCCTGAGCTGGAGAGGGCGACGCTTTCCAACGGACTCAAAATTGTTCTCGCCCGGCGACCATCCATTCCTCAGGTCCGCTTCGACCTGGTGCTCGACGCCGGCTTTGCCGCGGACAAGTCTGCCATTCCCGGGACCGCCAGCATGACGCTGGCCATGATGGATGAAGGCACTACCCGGCGGAACGCCATTCAGATCAGCGATGAGCTGGCGCAACTGGGCGCCAATCTGACCACTGGTTCGCGGCTGGATGTCTCCAGCGTTTCGCTGGAGGCGCTCAAGGAGCAGTTGGATCCGTCCCTAGCGATCTATGCCGATGTGGTTCTGCATCCGTCGTTCCCGCGACACGATTTCGAGCGATTGAAGAAACAGAGACTGGCTCAGATCCAGCAAGAGAAGGCAGACCCCGTAGGATTGGCGCTCCGGGTTTTTCCGGGACTTCTGTATGGGCCGGGTCACGCCTACGCGAATCCCTGGACGGGCTCGGGCACCGAGGAATCCACCAGCCGTCTCAAACGGGAAGATTTGATCCGGTTCCACGACACCTGGTTCAAGCCAAATCATGCTACGATGGTCGTGGTGGGGGCCACCACAATGGGGGAGATCCGGCCCAAGCTGGAGCGTCTGTTCGCCGGCTGGCAGCCGGGTGAGGTGCCGGCCAAGTCCATCGCGACTGTGGAGCAGCAGCCTCGGCCGCTGGTCTACCTGATGGACCGGCCCGGCTCGCTGCAGTCGGTGATCATTGCCGGCAATCTCGCCCCGCCCAAGGCCAACCCCAACGAGGTTGCGATTCAGACCATGAATGGCGTTTTAGGCAGCGAC
>JBJMPB010000379.1:0-3670 GCA_045803455.1 Gemmatimonadales bacterium
AGCTTTGGCCTCCCCGGTAATCGGGTGAGCGCGGTTTTCAGCTGGCCTGGCGGTGTATGGGCCGCAACCGACCGGACGTCCTTCAGCGACGCAGCGCTCACCTTCGTGGCCACCGATCTGGGACGCTTCCTGTCATTGCCCGGCACCTCCGCTACCGGAACACCGTTCAGCCAGGTGAAAGAGCTGGCGGGCCAGGGGAAGGCGGTCTGGGCGGCCACCGATTTCGGTGTGGCGCAGGTGGAGCCCTCGGACAGCAGCATCCGGCTGGTGGATCAACGGCAGGGCTTACCCGACAGCCGGGTGTACTCTGTCGTCTCTCGCGCGGGACGGATCGTCGTGGGAACCGCGCATGGGGCCGCCCGGCTGAATGACTCGCTGCGGGTCGAGCGCATTGCGCCCCAGTACAGGGATGCGGTGTACAGTGTGTTCCCCTCGGGCGATACAGTCTGGGCCGGTACCCCAGCCGGATTGCTCCTCGCGCTGCCGGACGGGCAAAATCTGGTGCGTCCCGCCGAGCTGGCTTCTCCCAGCATGCAGGCCGGCGTGGTCGACCTGGCTCCGCTCGCGGATACACTGGTGGCGCTCACTCAGGATCAGCTACTCTGGCGCAATCCCCGGAGCCGGCAGTGGACCTTGGGCCCCAACCTGTCGGGACTGCTGGGCAGGCTCCGGCGCTTCGTGGCGGACGGCGAAGGATTCTGGGTTGCCGGCGACCGCGGCGTTGGCTTCGCCCGGCTCACCACCCCGCCCCTCCGTCAGCTCAGAGAGGGTGACCTTCCTGGCGCCGCCAATGACCTCGCGGTCGACGAGGACTACCTCTGGGTTGCCACCGATGCCGGCCTGGTGCGCTTTCGGCTCAACGTGATTCGTCCGTGAAGCCTGAAGCGGACCCGGGGCAGATTCTCGCACTGGGCCCCGGCGCGGAGTTCGACCGGATTCGGGGAATCATCGATGTGCTGGGCCCGAACGCCACCGGCCTGGGTGATGACTGCGCGCTCTTTCCTTCGGGCGACACCTTCTTCGCGCTCAGCACCGACGTGAGTGTCGAGGGGATTCACTTCCGGCTCGACTGGATCTCGCTGGAGGAAGCGGGGTGGCGCGCCGCGGCGGCGGCGCTCTCGGATCTGGCCGCCGAAGGCGCCAAGCCGTTGGGGCTGCTCTCTGCGGTGACGATGCCGAACTCAGCGGCACAGGCCGATCTGCTGCAAATGATGAAGGGTGTGGGCGCCGCCGGTGCCTCCGTCGGCGCTATTGTAGCCGGAGGAGATCTTTCCTCCGGAAGTGCCTGGAGCATTGCGGTCACAGTCATTGGAGAGACCAGTCGGCCGGTCACCCGGGCCGGTGCCAGCTCCAGTGACGCGCTGTGGGTGACCGGCGCGTTGGGAGGGTCGCGCGCAGCGCTGGAGGTGTGGCGCCGAGGTGCGGAGCCTCCGCCCGAAGCTCGGCGACGCTACGCGCATCCGGAGCCCAGGATCGCCGCAGGGCAGTGGCTGGCTCGGCACGGTGCTCGGGCTATGCTCGATCTCAGTGATGGGCTTGGTGGGGACGCGTCACACCTCGCCGCTGCCTCGGACGTTGCGCTGGAGATCGACCTCGCGTTGCTGCCGGTGGCCTCGGAGGTGAAGCAGGAAGCAGACCGGCTGGGGCAATCGTCCGAGCACTTTGCCGCCGAGGCGGGCGAGGACTTCGAGCTGCTGGTGGCTCTTCCGCCGGAGTTTGATGGCGCGACCGAATTCGCCCGAGCCTGCGGCATTCCTTTGACTCGAATCGGCACTATCAAGTCAGGGAAAGGCGTCCGATTCATGGTGGAGGGCCGGGCCGTCGAGCTGCGTGGGTTCAACCACTTCGGTTGAGGATCGTGAGTCACCCGGCTAGGTTCGGGCGCCGTCGAGTCGTAAGTCACGAGTCACGAGTCACGAGTAAAGTCCCCAGTCCTCAGTCACCAGTCACGAGCTCTATCGCAGACATTCATGTCCACAATCATTGAAGTTCACGCACGCGAGATCCTGGACAGTCGCGGGAATCCAACTGTCGAGACCGAGGTCGTGCTGTCGAGCGGAGCCCAGGGCCGAGCCGCAGTGCCGAGCGGGGCGTCTACCGGGGAGCACGAAGCCGTCGAGTTGCGGGACGGCGACTCCAACCGGTACGGCGGCAAGGGCGTGAGCGAGGCGGTCCGCAACGTGAACGAGGTCCTGGGACCTCGGCTGGAGGGCAGGGCCGCCGAGGACCAGATCGAGATCGACGCCGAGATGATGGAGGCCGACGGGACGCCGAATAAGAGCAAGCTGGGCGCCAATGCCATCCTGAGCGTGTCGCTCGCGGTGGCGCGGGCCGCGTCACAGGATTCCGGGCTTCCGCTCTACCGCTACCTGGGTGGACCGATGGCGCGAGTACTCCCGGTGCCGATGATGAACATCCTGAACGGTGGGGCCCATGCCTCCAACAACGTGGACGCGCAGGAGTTCATGATCGTTCCCATTGGTACCGACAACTTCCCCGACGCGCTGAGAATGGGAGTCGAGGTGTTCCATGCGCTCAAAAAGGTGCTGAGCAAGATGGGACTGTCCACCGCCGTAGGGGACGAGGGTGGCTTCGCGCCGATGCTCCCGTCGAACGAAGCTGCGCTCGACGTGGTGATGCAGGCCATCAAGGCGGCCGGCTACGAACCGGGGTCGGATGTGGCGATTGCCCTCGATGTCGCGGCCAGCGAGCTCTACCAGGACGGCGAGTATGTCTTCAAGAAGGGCGACGGCAGCCGCCGGTCGGCAAAGGACATCGTCGACCTGTACGCCGGATGGGTGGACCGTTATCCCATTGTGTCCATTGAAGACGGGCTGGCAGAGAACGACTGGCCGGGCTGGGCCCTGCTGACCGAGCGGCTGCACGAGCGGGTTCAGCTGGTGGGTGATGACCTGTTCGTCACCAATGTGGACCGGCTGGGACGAGGGATCGAGGAAGGCGTCGGCAACGCGGTGTTGGTGAAGGTGAACCAGATCGGCACTCTGACCGAGACGCTGCAGTGCATCGAGTTGGCCAAGGGCAGCGCATATGGGGTGATCATCTCCCACCGTTCCGGCGAGACCGAAGACACCTTCATTGCCGACCTCGCGGTGGCCACCGGGGCAGGGCAGATCAAGACCGGCAGCGCGAGCCGGACCGACCGGACCGCCAAGTACAACCAGCTGCTCCGGATCTCGGAGGAGCTGGGCGACCTGGCTCACTATCCCGGCAGAGACATGTACCAGTTATGAACTGGAGCCGCTGGGCAATCATCCTCGGCGTGATCTTCGCCTTGTACTTTGCCTTTCAGGGCGGTGAGTACGGAACGCTGGACCTGCGCGAGCTGCGCAACGAAGCGGCCGAGGAGAGCACGGCGGTAGTGCAGCTGCAGCATGTGGTGGACTCGCTGGGTCGACTGGCCGTCGCCATCGAAAAGGACCCCGCGATGCAGGAGCGGGTGGCACGGGAGCGCTTCGGGATGTTAAAACCGGGAGAATTCCTGTATCGATTAGTGCCGACGGCAGAAAAGGACGTGAATGGGAAACAGTAAACGGTGAGTGGCAACATCAAATGCGTGAGCGGTAGCTACAAAAACGTGAACGGTGAGCAGGAAAAGCAAAAGGAGTGAGTCCGGTTATTTTTGAGGGTAGGACCCAAGGGGGGACGGCAG
>JBJMPB010000400.1:0-13317 GCA_045803455.1 Gemmatimonadales bacterium
CCCATTTCCATCCAGGTCCACGCGCTGCTCCAGGTCCGGCGCCGGCGCCCGGGCAGCCACCTGCAGGCCCCGGGCCAGGGTTTCTCCGCTGATGAAGCTCGCATGCGCCCGTACCGCTTCCAGCACCGGCGCATCGCCATCGATCCAGAGCGCTATGCGGTCGGTATAGCTGTAGCCCGCCTCCTTCCGAATTCGCTGCACCCGGTTCACCACCTCGCGGGCCAAGCCCTCCTGCCGGAGCGCCTCGTCGAGCCGCGGGTCGAGCGCGGCAACGAACGCGCCATTGCTTTGCACCAGCCAGTCGCTGGCAACCTCCCGCTCGACGGCAACGTCTTCGGGGAGATAGGTGACCGGCTCGCCCTCCAGCTCCAGCGTGGCCGGACTGCCGGCTTCCAGACCACGGAGCTGAACCGCAGTGAGCGCTGCCGCCGCCGCCGCCACCGCCGGGGTGCGCTTGCCGTAGCGCTTCCCCAAGGTGCGAAAGTTTGGCTTCGGCCTGAGCCGCACCAGATCGGTGTCCGACGCAACCACTTCGATCTTCTTCACGTTCACCTCGACCCGGAGCAGCTCGAGCAGCTCCTGCAGCGTCGGGCCCCGAACCGCACCCGGAACCGCCACCTGCATCCGGCCCAGCGGCTGCCGCACCCGGATGTTGCGTTCTTCCCGGGCCGAACGAGCAAGTGAGGCAAGCCGACGCACCGCATCCATGGCGGCCTCCAGATCGGGCGCAGCCCTCCCCTGCGGTACCGGAAACGCGGCGAGGTGCACGGATGTTCCCGCGAGCGCGCGGTGCAGCCAGTCGCTCAGGAAGGGCGCGGCTGGAGCCAGGAGCTGGGAAACGGTGGACAGCGCCTCGTGCAGAGTAGCGAGCGCTGCGGGGTCTGCCGCGGAGTCGGGCGCCCAGAACCGCACCCGATTGACTCGGACGTACCATTGGGAGATGTCGTCGACCACGAAGTCCATGATCGCCCGCACGCCGGCGGTCACGTCATAACGTTCCCAGGCTCGGGCTACCACCTCGACCGTAGCATCGAGCCGGCTGAGGAGCCAGCGATCGACCAATGGCCGCTCGGCTGCCGGTGGCGCCTGCGAGGGAGTCCATTCTCCGGCATAGCCGGCGAAAAAGGTGTAGCTGTTCTTCAAGGCGTTGAAGAACTTTCCCGCCACTTCGGGGATGGTCCTCGGATCGAAGCGCTTGGGCAGCCAGACCTGGCTCGAGGCGAGCAGATAGAGCCGGATGGTGTCGGCGCCGTACTGTTCGATCATCGCCCAGGGATCGACGACGTTCCCCTTGCTCTTGGACATCTTCTGGCCCTCGGGGTCGAGCACGAGCTCGTTCACCACTACATGACGGTAAGCGAGGCTGTCGAACGCAGCCGTGGCAATGGCCAGCAGAGAGTAGAACCAGCCGCGGGTCTGATCCACGCCTTCGCAGATGAAATCGGCCGGGAAGTGCCGTTCGAACTCAGCCTGGTGCTCGAACGGGTAATGCCACTGCGCAAAGGGCATTGAACCGGAGTCGAACCAGGTATCGATGACCTCAGGCGTGCGCCGCATGATCCCGCCACAGCGGCAAGCCCAGCTGTATCCGTCGATGAACGGCTTGTGCGGATCGAAGTCGGCCGGCAGGGCCTTTCCCCAGTGCTCGGCCAGCTCGGCGTAGCTCCCGATCACGTTGACGTGAGACGAATCCTGGTCGCATACCCAGACCGGCAGCGGGGTTCCCCAATAGCGGTCGCGCGACAGAGCCCAGTCTACGTTGTTTTCCAGCCACTCGCCGAAGCGGCCGGCGCCCACTTCCGGCGGATGCCAGTCAACCTGCCGGTTGAACTCCAGCATCCGCGCCTTCACCGCCGAGGTCCGCACGAACCAGGAATCCCGGGCGTAATAGATCAACGGACTGGAGCATCTCCAGCAGTGGGGATACGTGTGGGTGTGAGGCTGAGTGAGATGCCAGCGGCCCTCCTGCTTGAGTCGCTGGATGATGAGATCGTTGGTCTCTCGCGCGGTGACCAGCCGCCCTTCGATCTCAGGCCAGGTGGTGCCCACGAAAGTTCCGTCAGGAGCTACTGGGCGCACCAGCGCCAGACCGTGCTCGACCCCGGCCTGGAAATCGTCGGCGCCGAATGCGGGAGCAAGGTGCACCAGGCCAGAGCCGTCATCCGCAGTCACGAAGTCGGCGCCGATGACCACCCGGGCTGCACGATCCTCTGGAAGCGGAACCACCTCGAGTGGGCGACGATACCGCTGCCCGATCAGCTCACGCCCCGAGAACGTCCGCAGAGCGCCCAACTCTCTGAAGCTGGGCGCGCTCCGCTGGGTGCCGCTCGGGAGATCGGCCCTGGCGGTCGCAAGAATTATCCGACGGTCACCAACCGCGTATTCTCCGTACTCCAGATCGGGACGAACGGCCACCGCTACATTGGACAGCAGCGTCCACGGCGTCGTGGTCCAAACCAGGAGCTCGCGCTGAGGATCGTCCTGAAGTGGAAATGTGACGTACACCGAATTGGTGGTGACCGTCTCGTAGCCGAGGGCCAGCTCGTGACTGGAAAGGACGGTGCCACAACGGGGACAGTACGGCAGCACCCGATGGCCGCGGGATAGCAGGCTCCGCTGGTGCAATCGCTGCAGCAACCACCAGACGCTCTCGATGTACTGGTTGCTGCAGGTGATGTAGGGATGCTCGTAATCGAGCCAGTAGCCGATTCGATCGGAGAGACTCTCCCACTCGGTCTGATACTTGAATACGCTCCGGCGGGCCCGGGCGTTGAATTCCTCCACCCCAAAGCGCTCGATGTCTTTCTTCCCCGAGAGCTTCAGCTCCTTCTCAACCTCGATCTCCACCGGCAGTCCGTGGGTGTCCCATCCGGCGATACGGGTGACGGATTCTCCGCGCATGGAGTGAAACCGGCACACCAGATCCTTGATCGTCCGGGAAAACACGTGATGGATGCCGGGGCGGCCGTTGGCGGTGGGTGGCCCCTCATAAAACACAAAAGGATTGCCGTCCCGCCCCGCGTCCATCGTCTGCTGGAAGAGTTTCTCCTCCTTCCACAGCGCGAGCTGGCGTTGCTCCAAATCGTTGGAACTGAGATCGGGCCAGGCCGGAAATGCCATCAGGGCAAGCGCTCCACCAGGCGCGCGATGAGCCGGGTCAACGAGGGCTCCGCCCGCTTGGCAGTGTCGATGATGCGATCGATATTGGCCGGCTCCAGCGCGTCAGGCAGGCACTGATCGGTAATGATCGAGATCCCCACCGTGCGCATCCCCGCATGCGACGCGACGATCACCTCGGGTACGGTCGACATTCCCACCACATCGGCTCCCATTCCTCTCAGCATCCGGTACTCGGCGCGGGTTTCCAGGTTCGGTCCCGGCACGGCGACGTAGACTCCTTCGCGCAGCCTGATCCCCAGATCCGCCGCCAAGGTACGGGTCAACACCCGGAGCTCGGCGTCGTACGGGTTCGACATGTCGGGAAACCGGGGGCCCAGCCGGTCGTCATTGGCGCCGATCAGCGGGTTATCGCCCAGCAGATTGATGTGATCGCTGAGCAGGACCAGGTCACCCGGACTCCAGAGCGGGTTCATTCCCCCGCAGGCATTGGAGACAACCAGCGTTGTCGCACCGAGGGCCCGCATCACCCGGACAGGAAAGGTCACCTCAGCCAGGCCGTAGCCCTCGTAACGGTGAAACCGTCCCTGCATTGCCACTACCGGACGTTTCCTCATGCGGCCGAGCAGCAGACGGCCGGCGTGCGATTCAACCGTCGATAGAGGAAATCCCGGGAGCGACTCGTAGGGAATCGACGCATCCACCGAGATTTCATCGGCCAGACCGCCCAGTCCGGTGCCAAGAATGATTCCGACCTCCGGCTCGAGCCGGGACCGCGCGCGCACCACAGCGGCGGCCTCCTGAATCCGGTCGAACAACAGCCCAGCAGCGGTCAACGCTGCTTCCCGGGCATTGTTTCAGCTGAGGAGTCGGATATCTCGGGCCGCACTCGGCGCTGCATCCCGTCCACCTCTCCCAGATGACGCTCCAGAAGGGTGCGGAAGCTGGCCACATACGCGGTGAATTGGCGGGCGACTCCGTCGGCACGCTCCCGGACCAGCGCCTCCTCCTGGCGGGCCCGTTCCAGAATTCGCTCGGCTTCTGCCCTGGCCTCCCGCAGCACCAGCTCTGCTTCACGTTCAGCCTGTTCCCGGCTGTCCACGCGGAGCTGTTGCGCCGCCACCAGTGCTTCGTTCATGGCACGTTCCCGGTCCCGGTAGGCCCGCAGCTGTTCCTGCACTCCGTGCAGACGCTCCTCGTGCTGAGCCCGATCGCGCAACAGCCGCTCCAGCTCCTCCGAGATGGCCAGCTTGAATTCGTCGACCTGCGCCCGATCGTAGCCTCGAAGGGTGCGGGCGAATTCCTGAGACCGTACATCGAGTGGCGTCAGGTGAAACGCGTGATCGTCGCTCATGTCATGCGCTCCCCAAACAGAACGGTTCCCAGCCGGATCATCGTTGCGCCCTCCTCCACTGCCACCTGATAGTCGCCCGACATCCCCATCGAGAGCTCCGGCAAGGTGTGCCCGGAGCGCTGCGCCGCATCCCGCAATTCGCGGAGCTGGCGAAAAGTCTGGCGTTGCTCAACGATGTCGGCGCTGAGCGCGCTCATGGTCATCAGACCCAGCACCTCGAGGCGTTCGAGAGCGCGCATCTCGTCCAGTAGCGCAGGCAGAGACTCGGGCTCCACCCCGCCCTTCTGCGGCTCTCCGGAACAGTTCACCTGGACCAAAACTCGCTGCCTGTGTCCTGGAGCAACACGGCGGTCGAGCTCGGTCCCCAGGTCCGCGCGATCGATCGAATGGATCAGAGCAAACCGGCCGGCGGCGTGTCGGGCCTTATTGCGCTGGAGCGCTCCGATCAGGTGCCAGTCCACCGGCGCACCAGCGGCACCGTCCTGCTTCTGCAGTGCCTCCTGCACCCGATTCTCCCCCACATCTGTGAGCCCGGCCTCAACCGCGGCCAGAACTGCTTCTACCCCGTGGCTCTTAGTGACCGCCACGATCCGAACCGGGTGTTGCCAGCCTCCTTGCGCCTGGCTCCGTGCCACCGTTTCGCGCACGTGCGCCAGCCTGGCCGGAAGGCCTGGGAAATCCATAGCCATCTAATTTATTTGGGGATGGGGTGTTATTGAAGGTCGGGTTGGCGAGTTGGGAGGGACCGGAAGGACGGGAAGGAAGGGAGGGTCTGAAGAACGGGAGGACAGGAGGCAGGCCGTAGTTCTGGCCAGCTTGTCTGCGTGATTGGGTTCAGTCGGAGTCTGCCGGGCAAGGCGTCTTCGAAAGCAACGACCTGTATAGCAGCCAGGTCATGCTCCCGGCCCTTTGATGTAGTTCCTCGAGACTTCCCCACTCTTCTTGAGATAAAATCCCGAGGTCCTTCGCCAAGAACAGCGTATACGAAAGCTCGGACAACGACCCCAGGCTAATGTTTAGGTATCTCCGGAATTCTCTCCTGCCCTTCTTAGCGCAGCCTTCAGCGATGTTCGCCGGGACTGAATGCGCGGCCCTGCGGGCCTGAGACGTCAGACCAAACCGCTCCTCCGGAGGCCAGAACCGCGTTGACTTGAACACGGCAAGGCAGAGATCATGGCTTCGCTGCCAAGCCTTCAGACGCTGGTAAATGGCCATCGCCGAGAATACTGCAAGTCTCCTCAGCGTTCCCGACCATATCTACTCCGACCGTAGCGTTCAGCCTCTACCGCCTTACTCCATACCTTCCCGTCCTTCCGTCCTTCCCGTCCTACTCTCCTATCGTGTCTTTCCCCCTCACCCGCAGCTCCGCCAACGCCGTCCGGAGTGATTGGTTGGGCGTCAGCTGCATCGCGCGATTCAGAACCCGCAGCAATTTTTCCTGCTGGCCTCGCGCGCTGTAGGCGTAGGTGAGCTGGGTAAAGGGAAGCGACAGGGTGGACGCGATGCTGGCGCTGGTGGTCTCCAGCTCGGTTACATCTCCGTGCAGCAGATCGGCATAACGGTAGGTATCCCAGACCAGCCGCTCTGTCGTGGGGATATCCAGAGGAGCACCCGCCAGTCGCCGGGTGTCCAGTGCCGGCGAGGTGGTATCCGGACGGCTGGATCGCAGGCTGTAACCCAAACCCTGCTGCACCACGTATTCGCTCAAGCCGCCAAACTCGCGACCGGTCGTGATCGCCCACACAATTGGGCGTCGTCCCACGTTCTGCTGTACGATGCTCAGCGTGAGAATGTCATTCGGCAGCAGGAAGGTCCCGGCCTTCAGGTTCCGGCTCACGGAACCGAGGGTCACTCGCTGATTCTGCGGCACCATGTACCCGCTCATGGCCGACCCTATCATCGAGTCGGTCATGGTGTGCAGTGGCTGAGTGGGAGGCGCTCTCAAAGCGCCGCGCCAGACAGCAGGGAGAGCGTTTCGGTCTACCGGGCGGACCGGATTGTCGCGCAGCTGGCGCATGTACCAGTCGGTATTCGCCAAGGCCAGGCAGACCACCGTCACATCCTGCCGAACGTTGGCTACTTCCTGAGCCCACCAGAGGGGGAACGTGTCATTGTCGCCGTAGGTGAACAGCACCCCGTATGGCGGAACCGTGTTCAGCAGGTCGTAGGCGAAATCAGCGGCGAGACGCGCATCGGGACCGTGGCGCCGAGAGGCGGCGCGCCAGTTCAGGGCGACGGGAAGCAGAGCCAAGGCCAGCACCGCGGGTGCCCAGCGTCGCGCACTGCCGGCGCGAGCCCAGATGGCCCGTGCAACCACCGCCAGCCCCATCCCCGCCCAAATCCCCCACACAATGAAGCTCACCACAAAGAAGTAGTCGCGCTCACGCACCTCATGCGCGGAGGCGGTCGGATAACTCTCGAACCAGCGGCCATACCCGGGCCTGAAGTTCATGTAAATGACCAGGCCTGGTCCGGTGATTAGAAAAAGCCCCAGCAGCAGCCACCACGCCGGCCGATCGGCCCTTCGCTGGGCGAACAATCCGCGAAGCCCGAGTGATACGAACACCAGCGTTACCACTACCTGCAGCCACTCAGCCAACGCCTTGGCCCACTGCCAGGTGAAGTACACGATGTAGTCAGCGAACTGAATACCCAGGATGGCCAGGGTACGGCCGGGATTATCGGGGCCGTGCGAAACGGTGGGATTGTCGAGCGGTGTGCGCGGCGGGTACTGCGCCCGCCTGATCACCGCCAGCAGCGCGTCAAAGGTGGCCGGCGCCGCCTCGTTGATCGGAGGGTTCTGGGCCGACCGGATGTAAAGGTAGAGATAGGGAGTAATCCCCACTGCAGCGATGCACAGAGTGAGCAGTGCGAATGTCGCCGCGCCTCCCAGGGCGGCAAAGCAGGCGGCGGCGAGAAAGCAGAGCCCGCCCAGAACCACCAAGCCGGTGCTCCCCAGGCCCGTGCCGATGAGCAGCGCCCAGACGCCGGCGACCACCGCGACTTGCCCCCACTCGGCCCGGCGGCGCGCGGGGTCGGTTGCCGGCGCTTCACGTAGAGTGGCCACCATGAACGCGAGGATCCCGGGACCCGCGAGCAGCGCGAGGAGGTGATTCCCGATCGAGACACCGGCGAGATACACAATCAACAGCAGCAGCCTCGAGGCGCGCGGCGTTCCCCGATCCCGACGCCAGAGATGAGCCAGCCAGCTCATGGCGGCGATGGTGAAGGTGGCAACCGCGTAGACTTCGGTCTCGTTCGAGTTTTGCCAATTGGTAAAGGTGAAGGCGCCGAGCAATGCGGCCGCGGCACCGCCGCCAATGCGGAGCATCCTGCCGGACTCTTCGTTCACGGCGGGGATCAACGCCCGCAAGGATTCATGCGCGACCAGGAAGAAGCAGCCCGCCCCAAGGGCGCTGAGTAACGCGCTCAGCAGATTGGTCCGAAACGCGTATTCCCCAATCGGGAACAGCATGGCCCAGACGTGCGCAATCATCACGAACAACGGCGTCCCGGGAGGATGCGGTATGCCGAGTGTCTTTGCCGCCGCGATGAACTCGCCGGCATCCCAGAACGTGACCGTCGGAGCGAGCGTAAGCAGATAACCCAGCAACACCAGGGCGGTGACCCCGAGGGCCGCCGGGTAGGGACTCCGGGAGGTCACTAGGCCAGTACTCCGAGCGACTGGGTGAGCGCCAGGGTCTCGCGCGTCTCGGCAATGGCATGGACCCGGAACAGACGGGCTCCCCGTTCGGCGGCCAGGGCGCAGACGGTAGCGGTAACCCTGTCTCGTTCTTCGAGTGATAACCCGCTGACAGCGCCCAAAAAGCGCTTGCGGGAAGGACCTACCAGAATCGGCCTGCCCAGCGCCCGCAGCGCCGGGAGCTGATCCAACAGCACCATGTTTTGCTCCACGGTCTTGCCGAAACCAACGCCGGGATCCACCACTGTCGCCTCCGGTCCCACTCCGGCCTGGGCGGCCCGGTCCAGCGCCTCCCGCAGCTCCCGAACCACTCCCCCCACTACATCCCCCTCGTACTCGGCATGAGTGTAGGAGGCTAGCTCGAGAATAGATCCCCGGGAATGCATCAGGATCAGTCCCGCGCCCGCGCGAGCCACCACTCCCGCCATAGCCGTGTCGAGTCGCAACGCCGACACGTCATTCACGATCGCAGCACCGGCGTTCAGGGCGGCCTCTGCCACTCGAGCTTTCACGGTGTCGATGGAAAGAATCAGCGAGGGATGCTCCCGGACCAGCGCCTCGATCACGGGAATGACCCGCCGCAACTCCTCGTCCTCGGGGACGGACTCGGTGCGGCCCGGCCGGGTGGACTCGCCGCCGACGTCCAGAATAGCGGCTCCCTGTCGCAGCAATTCCTCACCGTGGGCCAGCGCGGCGTCGACCTCCGCAAACCGACCTCCGTCGCTGAAGCTGTCGGGGGTCACATTAAGAATCCCCACCAGCACGGTGTGCTCCAGCGACACCTCACCGCGGGCAGTTTGCCACCGGGTGACCGGTTCGGCCGGGAGGACCAGCGAGATCTCCTGGGCCAGCTCTCTCAATGGCTCGGGAACACTCCAGGGGCGGGCGAGAACACTCAGGCGGGAACGGCTGCCCGCCACAATCGCCCAGGAATCTCCGGTCACCACCTCGAGCCCGAGACCACCTGCAAAAGGGACCAGGGCCTCGATGGCTCCCTGGTCCAATGCTGTGAGATGAAAAGCGGCGGTTTCGATTCCTACGGAAGCACTCTCCGCCAGCTCCGCTTCCCAGCCGTGCGAGCAGAGCGCTTGACGCACCGCCCGCGAGGAGTGGAGCGCCAGCGGCGTAACATTCACGCGCCGGCGGGTTCGGCCGGGGGCGCTCCCAGGATAGGCGCGCGGGCCGGCGTCGCGCCGGATTTCGTGCTTGGGTTGGCTGGAGCCGCAGCCGGCTCGGTCGGCGGCAAGGTGCGGGGTGGCAGCGGCTGGTTCTTGACCAGGCGGTCGAGGTCCTCCCGGTCGATAGTCTCCCGATCGAGCAGCGCCTGCGCGATGCGATCGAGCAGCTCGCGGTTCTCGCTCAGGATAGCGCTGGCCCGGGCATAGGCCTCGTCGATCAGCCGTTTGACCTCCCCATCCACCATCTGTGCGGTGCGCTCCGAGATCTCGCGCCGCTGAGCGAATTCCCGCCCCAGGAAGATCTCCTGCTCCTTGTCGCCCACAGCCAACGGTCCGATCAGTTCGCTCATGCCGAACTGGGTCACCATCCGGCGGGCGAGACCGGTGGCGCGCTCGATGTCGTTGCCCGCCCCGGTGGTGATCTTGTCGGCCCCGAACACCTGCTCCTCCGCCACCCGTCCGCCGAAGAACATGGCGAGGCTGCCGATGAGCCAGTCCTTGGTGTAGTTGTGCCGGTCCACCTCGGGGAGCGAGGCGGTGAGTCCCAGAGCCCGACCCCGCGGCACGATGGTGACCTTATGGATCGGATCGCTCCCTGGGATCTTGATAGCGACAATCGCATGTCCCGCTTCATGGTACGCGGTCAGGGTTCGCTCGGCCTCAGTGAGCACCAGACTCCGGCGCTCCACACCGAGCATCACCTTGTCCTTAGCGTCCTCGAAGTCGGACATATCGACCAGGGTCTTGTTCCGCCGAGCCGCGAGTACCGCCGCCTCGTTGACCAGGTTGGCCAGGTCGGCGCCGGCCATGCCTGGAGTGCCCTTGGCTATTACCTCGAGCCGCACATCGCTCGCGAGTGGAATCTTCCGGGTGTGTACCCGGAGGATGCCCTCCCGGCCCCGAACATCGGGTGCATCAACCACGATCTGCCGGTCGAACCGACCCGGACGGAGGAGCGCGGGGTCGAGCACGTCAGGCCGATTCGTTGCGGCGATCAGGATGACCCCATCGTTCGACTCGAAGCCATCCATCTCCACCAGCAACTGATTGAGAGTTTGTTCCCGCTCGTCGTGTCCGCCGCCGAGTCCGGCGCCCCGGTGCCGTCCCACCGCATCGATCTCGTCGATGAAGATGATGCACGGCGCGTGCGACTTACCCTGCTCGAAGAGATCGCGCACCCGGCTGGCGCCAACGCCCACGAACATCTCGACGAAGTCCGAGCCGGACATCGAGAAGAAGGGCCGGCCGGCCTCCCCCGCGACCGCCTTGGCCAGCAGCGTCTTGCCGGTTCCCGGCGGTCCCACCAGCAGCGCTCCCTTGGGCAGCCTACCGCCCAGCCGGGTGAACTTTTGCGGGTCCTTGAGGAACTCGATGATTTCCTGCAGCTCGACTTTGGCTTCATCGGCCCCGGCCACATCGGCAAACGTCACCTTGGGCGTGTCGCCCGCGAGGAGCTTGGCTTTGGATTTTCCAAAGGCAAATGCCCGGCTCCCGCCTGCCTGGAGCTGGCGCAGGAGGAAGAACCAGAGACCAAGAATGACGATCCAGGGGAGCGCGGCGATGATAATGGCGGTGATGCCGCCCTTCGGCTCCTTAGCCAGAATAGGGACGTTCGCCTCCTCCAGCCGCTTGATGAAGGCTTCGCTGTTCGCCACCGGGAGCAGCACCTGGAAGCTCTTCGCGCTCCGGCCGTCCTGGGTGACGGGGCTCTTGAAGTCCCCCTCCAGGCGCTTGCCGTCGAACACCTCGACCCGGGCCACGTTGCCCTGATCCAGCTGCTTGCTGAATTCGGTGTAAGAGAATTCCTGGGTCGGGTTGCGCTGGCGGCTCATCATCTGGAAGAGGGCGAGCGCGAGAAGGCCCACCAGCAGCCAGAGAGCCAGGTTCTTGCTCAGGTTCCCCCAGTTAGTGCGAGGGGGCCGGTTCGGAAGTCGGTCAGCCATTCTCTATTCCAAGTCCGCGATGAACGGGAGATGACGGAAATTCTCGGCGTGGTCGAGTCCATATCCCACCAGGAACGCCGGGGGGGCCCGGAAGCCGACGAAGCGAAGTTCCGGACGGATCTCGGACGCCAACTGTTTGTCCAGCAGTGCGCAGATGGCCAGACTCTGGGGCCGCCGCGCGCCCAGCAGCCCCATTAGCCGCTGGAGGGTCTTACCTGTATCAATAATATCCTCAACCAGCAGGATATGTTTGCCTTCCAGCCGGGTTTCCGGATCGTAGAGCAGCCGAACCGTGCCGCTGGAGACCTTCCGGTTTCCATATGAGCTCGCCACCAGGAAGTCCACCTGGATGGGGCGCTCTATCTTGCGGACCAGATCGCTCAGAAAGATGAAGCTGCCTTTGAGCAGCCCGAGCACCAGCAGCTCACCGTCAGGATACGCCTCGGTGATCTCCCGGGCTAACGCCTGAACTCGTGCCGCGATGGTGCGTTCGTCGAAGACGATTGACTTCACCGGCTTACCGCCGGTGCGGCGCAGCACCTCAGGCGTACTGAGCGTCAACGCGGAGCGCCTCCACGCCAGCCGGGGGAACCCAGGCAGCCGAACGACACACACCGGGAACCCAGACGATATCATGTGTCCCGGTGACAACCGGCCAGGACCGGCGGCTGCTTCGGGGCACGCGGGCGTCTTGAAAGCATCGGACGATCAGCCGACTACCAGTGCCCCCGAGCGGACGCACCTTGTCCCCCGGGGCCCAAGCCCGGACGGTAAGAGGCTCCCAACTGAACCAGGCGCTCAGCGCCGAGCGCTCCTGGTGATCCGGCACCACCCCTCGGCACCAACGAAACCGCCAGCGCCCCCAAGCTCCCGACCCCTCATGACTGGTCAGAGGCCAGGGGAGCGGAGGAGGTTCCGGAATGGCGCGACTGATCAGCAGCCGGCCGAAGCTCAATTCGGCTGTCCAGGCACCGCCGAGGGGGGCTCGATCACCGCTCGAGCCACTGCGAAGAAGGCTGATGACGCGCTGAGCGCGAGTGGGCCCCAGAGGGCAGCCGGCCCGCCGAGCCAGCGCGAGGATGGTCGCTTGGGTCAGGGCTGAATCATAGTTCCCGAGGGTGTGGGCAGCAACGGAAACGCCGGCCGCCTCGGCCCGAAGATCGAGCCCGGGCAGCGCATCCAACACGGCATCCCATGCCGTCCGGTCAGCCCCGGCGTGCTGCGCGAGTCGCAGAAGATTTGAGTCCACTTCGGCCAGTCGGCTGCGGAGCGTCGGCAGCAGCTCCGTCCGAATCCAGGAACGCTGATGGCGACGGTCGGAGTTGGCCGGATCGATCCAGGGATGCAGTCCAGCTGACCTCACGTACTCCTCCAGCTCGGCACGTCTAAACGGAAGCAGCGGCCGAACTACGCATCCCTGTTGCGGGGACATTCCGGCCAGGCCGGCCGGACCGGAGCCGGCAAGAACCCGCATCAAAATCGTTTCGACCTGGTCATCTGCGTGGTGAGCAGTGAGGATCAGATCGGCGCCGTTCCGCTGCCGGGCCTCCTCCAGCCAGTCGTAGCGATGTTCTCGGGCCTTGGTTTCGGTTGCCCCGGTTCCTAACCCAAGCCGACCCACGTCGACCGGCAAACCGTACCTGGCTGACGCCATCTGAACGCGTTCGGCCACCAGCCCACTTTCTGGATGGACGCCATGGTCCACATGGGCTACGACAAGATCCAGCGCAAAATGGGCCCGAGCTTCGACCAGGAGATCCAGCAAGGCGAGTGAATCGGGCCCGCCAGAGACAGCAATCAGCACGCGCTTGCCGTCGAGCTCGAGTGTGGACAGATGCGCCATGAAACGTTCGGTCAACCGCATGTCCAAACTTAACCAGTACAACCGCGGTTCAGCTCCGCGTACCGGTCTGGTGTGCATTCGCATGTGGGGTGTATACTGGTGATCCCCTAAACTGTCAGTGTTGCCGCTCTTCCACAGTTGTAGCAGGTCCCCGCCCATCGAGACACCGCTCGAGGCTC
>JBJMPB010000419.1:0-2581 GCA_045803455.1 Gemmatimonadales bacterium
GCGGTGACCTCGATGGATCCCAGAAACACTGGGAGCCGGACCCGTATGGCTATGGTGTCCGAGCCGCGACTTCCGCTGGTCAACCGGGCGAACAGATCACTGCTGAGTGGAGGGGTGGAGACCGTGGCCCGGCCAAGGGAATCCAGTCGAACTCCCACGGGCTTCCAGGTCTCTCCGGGCGAGCGGAGCCAGAGTGTCGCGGCCTTGCGCCCCATGGCTTCCAGGTAGAGTCGGGCCGGCTCGCCGCGGTCGACTGTAGATCGCTCGGCGCGCAGCCGCACCGGAGCAACCGTGGCCTCCCAGGCCTTGCCCGGGGACCAAAGCGCAGCAGCCGCGCCTTTGACCGGCCCGGCCGAGGTAAACGCCAGGATTCCAACCAGTAGACACGCCGAGCTTCCGAGCAGGAGGGTTTGAACCGGACGTGCGATGGGCTCCAGCGCCGCCTGACCGCGCGCACGGATTGCGTCAGCCTGGGTACGGTCGGCCAGCATGAACAGGGCGGAGCTCGTGCCCGATGCGGATGTTTCCAGCAGGGCCGTCAAGCTTCCCCGCCGCCAGGCACCAAGGTCTTCCAGGCTGCGAGCCAGAGACGGAGGAGTCAGCTGGCGTTGGTTGCGCCAGGCCAGATAGGCGATGCCGGCAAGTCCCAGCAGGGCGAGTGTCCACGCGACCAGTACCCAGTAGGGGACGGTGAGCCAGCCGAGCCGAACCAGCCAGGACGCGCCGCCCAGCAGAATGGCGGCGGTGCCCACGCCCAGGGCGATCCAGGCGAGCCAACCCCGGCTCCGGAGTGGCCGCGCCAGATGGTGAAGCTCCTGCCGAGTCGCCAGCGCCGTCACCCGCCGTACCCCACGGCGTACGCGAACAGGTTTACACCCATCCGAAGCGCGGACTCTCTCTTCTGCGGCGGATCGTGATGGACCTCGGGATCCTCCCAGCCATCGCCGAGATCCGATTGATAGGAGTAGTACACCACCAGGCGGCCATCGAGAAAAATTCCGAAGCCCTGCGCCGGCTTGCCGTCGTGCACGTGGATCTTCGGGATGCCCTTGGGAAAGTCGTAGACCAGATGGTACACCGGATGATCGAGGGGAACTTCGACCAGCGGGTGATCGGGGAAGAGCCGGCCGAGCTCGCGCCGAATCGAGGCGTCCATCCCATAGTTGTCGTCGGCGTGAAGAAATCCCCCCTGCTCCAGATAGCGGCGCAGTGTGCGAAGGTCCTCGTCGCTCCAGTGGACGTTGCCGTGACCGGTCATATAGATGTACGGAACGTTCCACAGGTCTTCGTCCCGGAGGGTGACGACCTTTTCCTCCGGAGCTACTCGAAGGACAGTACGGGTTCTGAGCGCGGTGAGCAGGTTGGGAAGACTCGACGGGTTGGCGTACCAGTCGCCTCCCCCGTCATAGTGCAGCCGGCCGATGGTCATTACCGGCGGCGCGGGCGGGAGCGGCGCCAGGCCCGCGGCAACCAGCAGGGGCAGGAGTAATCGGATCACGGCAGCTCCATGACCAGCTTATACGCCTCGTTCCTGGGGATCCCCATGGACTCGGTAAGCCTCCGGACCACTTCGCGGCGGGTCAGGCCCTCAGCCAGCAACGTCGTGGCCTGCTCGGCGGCATCCTCGGTGCGATCGGGCTCAGCGGGTGGAACTCCGGTGCCTTCAAGGACCACGGTAATTTCACCCCGCACCGGCGTCTCTGCGTAGTAATCTGCGAGCTCGGCCAGCGTTCCGGCCCGGATCTCTTCGTGGAGCTTGGTGAGCTCGCGCGCCACCACAACCCTGCGACCGCCACCGGTGAGCGGGATCAAATCCGCCAGCAATCCGGCTAATCGGGGCGGAGCCTCATAGAACACGACGCTCCACTCCTCAGTGGCGGCACGGGTAAGCAGACGGGTCCGGTCGCGGCCCTTCCGAGGTATGAAGCCGAGGAACAGATATCGGTCTCCGATAAAGCCGGAAGCCGAGAGTGCCGTGGAGACGGCCGAAGGCCCCGGAATTGGTACAATCGCAATGCCGGCGGCTCGGACCAGAGAGATTAGTTCGGCGCCGGGATCGCTCACGGTTGGAGTCCCGGCGTCAGACACCAGGGCCACGTCTCGACCTGACTGCAGGATGCCCAGCAGGGTGTCCGAGCGATGATCCCCGGAATGGGCGTGGAAGCTCAGCAGGGTGGGCGCAACGCCGAGGTGCGTCAACAGCCCCCGGGTTCTGCGGGTGTCCTCCGCGGCCACGACGCGAACGGAGCGGAGTATCTCGGTGGCTCGGCTGGACAAATCACCCAGGTTGCCCAGTGGAGTGGCGACGACGTAGAGGGTACCAGGGCTCATTGGAAAGTGCGGAAACACGGGAAGGACGGGAAGGAACCCCGTCCTCCCGTCCTTCCCGTCCTTCTAGGACAAATGCTGCTTGATCTTGCCTTCCAGCGTTGTCTTGGGGACAGCACCAACCACGGTGTCCACGTGCTGCCCGTTCTTAAAGAAGAGGATGCTTGGGATGGACCGAACGTTGAAGCGCATGGCGGTGCGCTGGTTCGCATCCACATCCACCTTTGCGACCTTAGCCTTTCCGGCGTACTCG
>JBJMPB010000421.1:0-4155 GCA_045803455.1 Gemmatimonadales bacterium
ACGCGATCGCCGGTGTGCAGGTCGGCGACCTCAGACCCGGCCTCTTCTACGATTCCAACGATCTCGTGGCCGGGAACCAGCGGATAGCGCGTGTCACCCCAGTCGTTATCGATGTACTGGATATCGCCCCTCGCCAGGCTACGATGCGTGATCCTCACCAGGACGTCGCGGCCGCCGAGAGTCCTCTCATATCGGAAGGGCTCCGCCGTGCCGCCTTTTTTTCGGATCGCGTAGGCTCTGATCTGCATGATTCACTCGGGTGAAGACGATGTCGGGTTTGCCGCCGATTTTGCGCGTTACTGGATAGGCGATCCAAACTCGAGCCTGTCCTTTACTGGAGGTCATTATGCGGTTCACCATCTCCAAACTCGCGGGAGCCCTTTCGCCACTCCCAATCCTGCTCGTCTGCGCTTCGGGTGTCGTCACAGCGCAGGGTCGCAATGTGATCACTGCCCCGGAGCTGGCCGGCAGCCGGGCCGAAAATACTTACCAGGCAATCCGTCATATCCGGCCTGAATTGCTTCGTTCCAGGGAGTCTGGCTCGCTGATGCTCTTTGGGGTTCGGCAGCCGGCGGTCGCCGTGAACAACACTCTTGTTGGCGGCGTCTCGGCACTGCGATCCATTCCGGTTGATCAGGTGACTGAGCTCGAGTACATCAGCGCCTGGGAAGCGGGCAACCGGTACGGAATGACTTTCCGGGACGGGATCCTGCTGGTACAGACCCGAGACAGTCTGGGCGACCAGCTTTCGATTGCACGATAAAGGAAAGGGTGCGGGTCGCGGTCTGGCTCAGCTGCCAAGGTCCAGCGCCAACCAGTCCCGCGCCTTTCTCCAATCCCGCTGCACCGTCCGCACTGTGATCCCCAGGGCCTCCGCGGTCTCTGCTTCGGTCAGACCGCCAAAGTAGCGGCACTCCACCACCTGGTTCAGCCGTTCATCTACCATTGCGAGGCGCTCCAGCGCTTCATCGAGCGCGACCAACCGGTCGCTTTGCTCCGTGACTGCGACCTCGTCCTCCAATGAGAGAGGCGGTACTCCGCCACCCCGGCGCAGGGCCCGGTGACGGCGGGCGTAGTCCACCAGAATCCGGCGCATTGCCCAAGAAGCGACCCGAAAAAAGTGCGCACGGTCGCGCCAATGAACCCGCGGTTGATCCACCATCTTGAGGTAGGTCTCATGCACCAGGGCACCAGTGTCGAGCGTATGACCGGTTCGCTCCTGTTGCAGTTGCCAATGAGCTAGGCGGCGGAGTTCCCGGTAAACCAGCGGAAAAAGGTGGCTCATTGCCTCCGGGTCGCCCTCACGGACTTGGAGGAGGAGCTCAGTGATCGATGAGCGATCGGCTGCCTGTTCGTCTGGGGCCATTGGATAGCGCCTCCCTGGCGCGCTTTGTGACCTCAAGGTCCCCTTGTTCCTCAGAATCAATGCGGCAGACAACAAGGCTCAAGATGAGTGCTGGGACTGGGTGTCGCAAACCAGGTACCGCCTGAACGGGCTGCTCTAGCCTCCGCTCGACGTGTAACCTTCACCTGGGCTTTTGCGTAGCTTTGAGCCAAGCCGGCGCGACACCTACACCCGTGCGGAGAATTTCGATGTCCGTCTCTCGTTCTTTCGTCTGGGCCTTGGCCCTGCTGTTGTTCTCTTCAACCCTTGCCGCCCAGGACAGTCTCACAGTCGACCGGATCTTCAACTCCAAGGACTTCGCCCCAGAGCAGTTGGGTCGGGTTCGCTGGCTGGAAAGGGAAGCAGCATACCTCAGGCTGGAGGCGGACAGTGCCACGCCCGGCGGTCAGGCGCTCGTCCGCTATGATGCCGCGACCGGCAGGCGTGCCGTTTGGATACCAGCCGCAAGGCTGGTACCACGCGGTGACTCAATTCCGCTGGCGGTGGAGGACTACACGGTCTCGCCGAATGAGCGCAGGCTCCTGATTTTCACCAATTCGGAGAAGGTCTGGCGACAGAACACCCGAGGGGACTTCTGGTCGCTCGATGTATCAACCTGGCAGCTTCGAAAGCTGGGCGGCGCGCAGGCGAAGCCGTCCACGCTGATGTTCGCCAAATTCTCGCCCGATGGAAATCGGGTCGCCTATGTCCGGGAAAACAATCTGTACGTGGAGAATCTCGACGACGGGCGCATCACTCAGCTCACCCATGACGGCTCTCGTACGGTCATCAACGGGACCTTCGACTGGGTCTATGAGGAGGAGTTGAATCTGCGCGATGGCTTCCGCTGGAGCCCTGACGGCGCTCGCATCGCGTACTGGCAGCTCGATGCATCCGGGGTCCGCGATTTCCTCCTGATCAACAACACTGACTCGCTGTACTCCTTCACCATTCCGGTGCAGTACCCCAAGGCGGGCACCACCAACTCGGCGGCGCGAGTTGGCGTGGTGAGCGCGTCGGGCGGCAACACCGTCTGGCTCCGTGTTCCCGGCGATCCCCGCAACAACTACATCGCCCGCCTCGATTGGGCGGGAAGCTCGGCTGAGGTCGTGGTCCAGCAGCTCAACCGGCTGCAGAATACGCTGGTGGTGATGCTGGGGGACGCCAGGACCGGCCAAGTGCGTACCGTACACACCGAGAGGGATAGCGCCTGGGTCGATGTGGGGAATGACCTGCGCTGGCTACAGGGAGGAAAGAGCTTCACCTGGATCAGCGAACGGGACGGCTACCGGCACCTGTACCTTATCTCCCGCGATGGGAAACAGCAGCGTCTGCTCACTTCAGGCAGCTTCGACCTGCACAATCCTGCCAGTCCCTTTGGCGAACCGCTGGTGGTGGGGCAGGATTCAGCCCGTGGGTGGATCTACTACACTGCATCGCCCGAGAACGCCACCCAACTGTATCTCTTTCGAAGCCGTATCGACGGAAAGGGCCGGCCGGAGCGACTGACTCCAAGAAACCAGTCCGGCTACCACCGATATTTCATCTCCAGCGATGGCCGCTGGGCAATTCACAACTACTCGTCCTTTGGCACTCCCCCCATCACCGACCTGGTCACCCTTCCTGAGCACAAGGTGATCCGGACCCTGGTGGACAACCGGAGACTGCGAGATGCTGTAGCCAAGCTGAGCCGGGGCCGAGCAGAGTTCGTGAAGGTGGCCGCCGGGCCGGGCCTACAACTGGACGCCTGGGTAATGAAACCGCCAGGCTTCGACTCCACCCGGCGGTATCCGGTGTTCTTTGAGGTCTACGGCGAGCCGGCGGCGCAGACCGTCCTGGATATGTGGAAGGGCGAGGGGTACCTCTGGGATCTGATGCTGACCCAGAAGGGATACGTGGTCGCCTCGGTCGATAATCGCGGTACGCCGGCTCCCCGCGGCCGCGCGTTTCGCAAAGCCATCTACCAGAAGATTGGAGTACTCAACGTCGGCGATCATGCGGCAGCGCTCCGCACCATGCGGAGCTGGCCCTGGGTAGACTCGACCCGAATCGGCGTGTGGGGCTGGAGCGGCGGCGGTTCGATGACCTTGCATCTGATGTTCCGCCACCCCGAGCTCTATCAGACCGGCATGGCGGTAGCGCCCGAAGCCGACGTGCGCATGTATGACACGATTTATCAGGAGCGTTACCTCGGACTACCGCAGCAGAGTCCCGAGGCGTACCGCGAGGCCTCGGCAATCAGCTACGCGGACAAGCTCCGCGGTAACCTGCTGGTGGTGCACGGCCAGGGAGACGACAACGTGCACTATCAGGCGACCGAACGGCTGATCAATGCACTGGTTGCGGCCAACCGGCAGTTCACGATGATGGAGTATCCCAACCGGAGCCACTGCATCTGCGAAGGGGACGGAACGACGCTGCATCTCTTCTCGCTCCTGACGCGTTATCTGGAGCAGAACCTGCCGCCGGGACCCCGCCCTGCGGCAACTGCACCGTCACCCGAGTCGACGTCGGCACGTTCCGGAAATTGAGCCCCTAGCCATGGACACGGCCACAATCCTTCATGCGGACTTGGACGCGTTCTACGCCTCGGTCGAGCAGATGCTGGACCCGTCGCTCAAGGGAAGGCCGATCGCCGTCGGAGGCGGCGTGGTGCTCGCGGCCTCCTACGAAGCGAAGGTCTTCGGTGTCCACGGCGGCATGCCGGGTCGTCGGGCGCGAGAGCTTTGCCCCGACCTGGTCTTCGTCGGCGGGCACTTCAAGGAGTACCA
>JBJMPB010000434.1:0-3331 GCA_045803455.1 Gemmatimonadales bacterium
TCTCCGGCGGGCCTCCTTCAGAAAGCGCTCCACCGCGGCAATGCTGTGGTGAGACACGATCTGCGTCAGATAGAAATCCGCTTCGAATTTGGGATCGAGCAGGAAATCCACCTGTTCCTCAGCCGGCCGGTGGGGGTTGGCCCAGCCCCCCAGATTCAGGCGAGGGACCCGGCGGCGAATCAGCGTCCGCAGCTCTCGGGCGTGGGGAACGCACCGGGGCGGTCCGGCGGTGTGGTCACCACCCAGCACCGTGAGCGCCTCGAAGCCATACGATGCGGCTCGCGAAGCATGCATCAGGCAGTACTCGATGGAATGCTTCGAGGTGAGAAAGGGAACGATATGACGGGGATCCACGTCGCCGGCCAGGTTGGCGGTGAGGTGGCCCAGGTTTTCCTCTTCCGAGAGTCCCACCGCATTGTCGGTCAGGAAAATCACGGTGTCATGCCGGGCCAGCCGCTGAATCGAGTGATACATGTCGATCCAGAGCTCCATGCTGTCCGCCGCCGACAGGCCGGTCCGAGGCGGCCGCAGCTCGACTGCCGCCAGGGGACGATCCTGGCGAAGTCGGTGGAGCACGGAGCTTGGACCTGAAGCGATAGCCATGGTGGCCGGGGAAACTAACGGGGAGCCTAAGCCGCAGCGAGATTATCTTGACCAGAGAATCATGACCCCTGACCCGGACCATTCCATGTCCACCCTGTCGGTCTCCACGCCTGCCCTTACGACCTTGTCTGAAGAAGAGTCGCTCTTTCGCGACGCCGTCCGCGAGTTCGCAGAGACCGAGATCCGCCCCCACGTACAGGCCATGGACGAGGCGGCGCAGTTCCGACCCGACCTGATTCCCAAATTTTTCGAGCTGGGATTGATGGGAATCGAGGTGCCCGAGACGTTCGGCGGCAGCGGCGGCAGCATCTTCATGGCCGCCATTGCGATCGAGGAGCTGGCCCGGGTTGATGCCTCTGCCGCCATCTATGTCGATGTGCACAACACCCTGGTGAACAACGCCCTTATTCGCTGGGCCAACAGTGAACAACAGGCGCGCTACTTCCCCCGGCTTACCACCGAGCTCCTGGGAGCATTCGCATTGTCCGAGCCGGGGAGTGGCAGTGATGCCTTTGCGCTGGCCACCCGGGCGGAAAAGAAAGGGAGCGACTGGTCGCTCACCGGTCGCAAGTTCTGGATCACCAACGGCGCTGAGGCCGGGCTCTTCATTGTCTTTGCCAATGCAGACCCCTCCAAGGGATACAAGGGAATCACGGGGTTCCTGGTCGAGCGAGGTTTTCCGGGGTTCTCGATCGGCAAGAAGGAAAGCAAGCTGGGGATTCGGGCCTCCAGTACTACGGAGCTCATTCTGGAGGAGTGCCAGGTTCCCGGTGAGAACGTGCTCGGTCCGGTTGGACAAGGCTACAAGATCTCGATCGAGACTCTGAACGAGGGCCGGATCGGTATCGGCGCCCAGATGATCGGGGTGGCCCGCGGCGCACTCGAGGCGGCCACTGCCTACGTCAAGGAGCGGCATCAGTTTGGCAGGGCTATAGCGGAATTTCAGGCGGTGCAGTTCCAGCTGGCCCAGATGGCAACCGATTTGGAAGCGGCCCGCCTGATGGTCTACAACGCCGCCAGGCTGAAGGATTCCCGATTGCCCTTTGCCCAGCAGGCAGCCATGGCAAAGTTGTTCAGCTCGCAGGTGGCCGACCGGATTACCTCTGCCTGCCTGGAGCTCTTCGGCGGATACGGCTACTCCAAGGAATATCCCGCTGAGAAGTATTACCGCGACGCCAAGATTGGAACCATCTACGAAGGCACCAGCAACATGCAGCTGCAGACCATAGCCAAGGCATTGCTGAAGTAGTCAGAAAAAGTTCGGGGGCGCTGGTGCGCCCCCGAACCGGGACCCTGCTTCCTTCGACTTCTCTACAGCGATCAGTTACCGATTGGTCGAGTCCCGCCCCTGCTGTGACTGGCCGTAACCAGTCGTGTCACCCGTCTTCGACATCCCAGTTGAATCGAGGTTGCCTGAGCTCTGGTTCATGCTGGAGGTATCCACCCCGGCCGCTCCGGAGGTATCCTGACCGCTGACGGCCGAGCTGTCCTGACCGCTCATGCTGGTTGTATCGGTCTGGCTCGGCTGATTGGCCTGGCCAGTGGTATCAACCCGTTCGACCCCCGAGTAGCCGGCGGTGTCCTGAGGCGTACCGGTGCCTTGGTTCTGTAGGAACGTATCCGACGGGGTCTGACCTACTGGGGCCTGCGTGGTGTCACGCTCCATGCCCCGATATCCCGGCGGGTTCTCGGTCTGCCCGTTAAGGGTGTCCTGACCGGTCGTCGTAGTGGTGTCCTTGGCGGCGGCCGACTGATCGGTGTCGTCCGTCCGCGCCGAGTTGCCTGCGCACGCCAGGCCGGCGATCAACGCCGCGAGCGTCGCGTAGCGCGTGGGAATGTTCATTTTCATTCGACCTCCTCAGATCGGTTGCATGAAGTCATCTGGGTCCCGCGTTGCACTCTGCCCACCTATTCGCAACCAGTGGGACTCCGGACCCGAAACGAGGCGTAGCTCGCCCCTCTTGAGTTCCCGCTGGACAACCTTCAAGCCTTCGCGCCCGGTATCATATCCGGCGTAGGGGAGGGGGGCTGTGACCGAGGTCACGGGCAAGTTCCCTCTGCAGATGCACTACAGTGTTGTTACCTCACAACTGTTTGTGATCCGATCAGGCGCCAAAAGGCCTTGTCCGTGTGGGCGCAGGATTTGCCGCAACCCGGTATCCCTGGCTGGCAGAGCACCATGGCCAATTCGCTCGGTAACAGCCTTTGCATCAAGCCCTTGAACTTGACGAGAGGATGGGATCTCAGGGTAGATTCCCGCCCTTTGTGGGTCAGTTATGCACGTTCCGGTGTGCTCTTTTGTCTACTCTCAGGTGAGTTGAATGGCAGGATTGCGCGGTTCAGGTCCGTTCGCATTGACACTGGTTATGGCCGGCCTGGTCGGCTGGGCCAAGGCCCTTCCGGCGCAGACCGATTCCCGCTGGCTGGGATTGCGAATGAACGACTGGTACGCCGAGGCGTCTCGCAGCGCTCCCGGCGACTGGGGAATCGCAGTGGCCGACCAGGCGGGGCAGATGCTGTGGAGCTTCAATGCCGACGCCTCGCTCATGCCTGCCTCGACGGTAAAGCTCTTCACTACCGGGTACGCCCGAAGCGTCCTCGGGGGAAACGCTCGGCGCGCAACTCGCCTGATCGGAACTGGAGTGGTCGACCCGAAGACCGGCGAATGGCTGGGCGATTGGGCACTCGAGGTGAATGGGGATCCTTCCTTGGAACGGGCCGAGGGGTC
>JBJMPB010000499.1:0-11502 GCA_045803455.1 Gemmatimonadales bacterium
TCGCCTTCCAGGCGCTGCTGAATGAGCCGGAGCCGCTCGGCTTCGACTTGCAGGGTCTTTCGGTGCTCCTCGGGATGCGCCAACGCTGAACCTTTCCGAGCTCGAGCGCCTGGGAGTGGGACAGGCTCATGTGTGAGTACGGTCAGTTTTCGGCCCGCGACCAGCGATTCTTTACGTCTGTTTGATTGTAACCCACCACACCTCGACTGACCAGTGGTCCAACTTTCCTCGCGTTCCCAGACGAAAATGGCTCAAGATTTTACTTGGCGTTCCGATGCTTTGATTGGTTTCCTTCGGTCCCCGCCGGCCATTACCCCAGACCGTACACGTCGGGAGAAGTATGCACGTGGTCAGAGTGCCGGACCGCATCCTGGTCGTGGATCGTGACCGGGCCTTCCGCCAAGACATCGAAACCCATCTGACCCACCGCGGCTACGAGGTTCTGACGGCTACGAACGAAGAGGAAGCTCTGGGAAGCCTCGTCCGGCAAAAGGTCGCCTGCATGATCACCGATGGCCCGCCGTCGGGTACTCCTGACGGCGAGTTGCTTTCCCAGGCGCTCACTCGTGATCCCACACTCGCCATTCTCGTCTGCAGCGCAACTGCAATTATCGAAGATGCCGTGCACTACTTGCAGTATGGCGCGCTGGACTACCTGCTGAAGCCGGTAGACCCGGCTCGGCTGGAAGCCTCGTTAGAACGTGCGCTTCGTCGCAGGGTCGAGCTGATTCGCCAGCGGGACATGACTCGGCTGCTCAAGGAAGAGATGATCAACCTCGGAGCAGAGTTGTCGCGAGAGCGGGCGAAGGTCAAAGGCCTCACTGTTGCCACGCTGGAAGCATTAGTAGCGGTTGTCGAAGCGCGGGATCCCTGGTTCGCCGGTCATTCTCTCAGAGTGGCCCAGCTGGCGGCTTCCATCGCCGCCAAGACCGGACGCAGCGATGAGGAGGTTGAACAGGTCAGGCAGGCTGGACTGCTCCACGATATCGGCATGATTGCGGTTCCGGAGAGTTTGCTTTCGAAGACCAGCTCTCTCACACCGCCCGAGTTCGAGGAAATGAAGCGCCATACAGTGGTAGGGTTCGAGATTCTGGCGCCCTTGCCGCACCTGGGCAGCGTCAGCTCCTTCGTTCGCGGGCACCACGAGCGCTGGGATGGGATGGGCTATCCCGATGGCCTCGCCGGGGAGGCCATTCCCTGGGGAGCCCGGCTTATCGCCGCGGCGGAGATCTACGATGCCCTGACGACCGCCCGGCCCTATCACGACCAGCTGGCCCCCGAGCTTGCGGTCGAGCGCATGCGTGGCCTGATCGGCAGTGTGCTGGCTCCGGAGGTTCACCAGGTTCTCACAGCTATGGTAGAAAGCGGCGCGGCCCTGGTGTTCGTGGCCGACGAGCGCAGCACGCAGTGGAACCTCTAGAGCCCTGCATCTTGCCGGGCCCCTCGCCGTTTCTCGCCTGTCTCTGGCCTCCTGCCTGAGGTAGTCTGGCGCTCTCTTCTGCCCCATCGCGGTCAAACACCCCCGCAGCCCCTTCCCTAAGCAACCATGGCACAATGAGTTGAAGCGCACTGCACAAACTTGCAGTTGGTCAACTGCATTCCCCGGCACTCGTTGGTACAGCCGTTGCCTTCACCTCGGCCGACAGTGACGAGACCCCCGACCACACTCCGCAATGGATGTCCGATGGCAGCCACTCCCGATTCCACAGGGTGCCGGCAATGACCGCGAGCCCTGCTGCCCAGACGGAGGACCGGACCGAGGCGCTCTGGGCCAGATACCGTTCTGCGGGCGACGCTGAAGCGCGCGCCCAGCTGCTGGTCCGCCACCTCGGGCTGGTTCACCATGTTGCCCGTGAGGTTTCTCGCCGCATTCCTTCGGTTGAGCTGGGTGAACTGGTGAGTGCCGGCGCATTAGGTCTGATGAAGGCACTGGACAGCTTCGATTTGTCCCGGGGGCTGGCCTTCAGTACTTATGCCGTGCTTCGAATTCGGGGTGCGATTCTCGATGATCTCCGAAGCCGTGACTCCACGCCTCGCTCGGTGCGAGTGAAGCGGAGACGCATCGAGGCAATTGCAGCCGCGTTGGAGGCCCGTTTGGGCCGCACACCGACGCCTCAGGAGGTTGCCGCTCATCTGGGCATCGACATCACGACTTACTGGAAGTGGAAGGATGCCGTGGGTGTGTACGCGGAGGCGGAAACGCCTCGGCCCTCGCACGGACGCCGGTTTTCCCGTGATGCTGAAACCCATGCTGATCCCTCGATCACCTCGCCAACCCAGAAGCTGGTGGAGACGGAGCACGTGGCCCACTTACGTCAGCTGATCTCACGGCTCCCCGAGCAGCAACGGCGGGTGCTGGCTCTGTACTACTATGAGGAGCTGAATCTCCGCCAGGTCGGTGAGGTCCTGCAGGTGAGCGAGTCCCGGGTGTCTCAGATTCGAAGCCAGGCACTCAAGCGGCTGCGGCAGGAGCTTGCGGGGGCGGGCTCGACACTGAGCGGAAAGTCCTAGACTGAATGGCATAAAAAGGGGGCCGAGGCTCGGATGAGCTTCGGCCCCCTTCCTGTTCCTGTGCCTAGCTCTCGTTCTCTTCCTCGTTTGCCTGGAGGTCCTGCTCAGATCGGCCGACTCCCTGCTGGAACTTTCCTTTGATTTCCTGAGCCTTACCCTTGATTTGCTCGCCGGTATTTCCGGTGGCCCCACCCACAGTGCCTCGGACTCTGCCTTCCACCTGCTTGGCCGCACCCTTGAGCTGATCCTTCACGCCTTGTTTGCCCAGGTCGCTTTTCTCAGTCATGTGTCTTTCCCCCTGTTGGGGTGAAGTAGGCCTAAAATCGGGGCGACAGAGAGGCATAGCCGTGAGCAGGGTCACGGCAGATATCACGCAGCTCCAGCCTCGGCCGGACGGGGGGTCGTTTCTGCGTAGTGACACGCCGCCAGCGTGCCGACCACTGGCCGAAGCGGCGGCACCTCCGTGCGGCACCGCTCGTTCTTTGCCGGGTGGAAGCAGCGAGTGTGAAAGGGGCACCCCGATGGTGGATTCGAGGGGCTGGGCAGGTCTCCCTGAAGAACAATGCGGCTCCGGCCGGCGCCAGGCTCGGGTTCGGGCACTGCCGATAGCAGGGCGACTGTATAGGGGTGATGCGGGTTCGACAGAAGCTGATCGGTGGAGCCTTCCTCGACTATCCGGCCCAGGTATATCACCGCAATGCGGTGAGCGATCTGCCGCACAACCGCGAGGTCGTGGGCGATGAACAAATAGGAGAGTCCCCGCTGCTGCTGAAGATCCGAGAGCAGGTTGAGCACCTGAGCTTGCACCGAGACGTCGAGAGCGGACACCGGCTCATCGCACACGAGGAACGCCGGCTGCACCGCAAGCGCCCGCGCGATCCCGATGCGCTGTCGCTGGCCTCCGGAAAATTCATGAGGATAGCGGCGAGCATACTCGGGGTCGAGACCCACCTCGCGCAGGAGCGCGCTGACCCGCTCCGGAATCTCCTTGCGGGGAGCGAGCCGGTGAATCTCGAGCCCTTCGGCGACGGCGGCACCGATGGACATGCGCGGATTCAGCGAGCTGTACGGATCCTGAAAAATGATCTGCATCCGCCTCCGGAGGGCGCGGAGGGCGGCTCGGTCGAGTGCGAAAATATCGGCCCCATCGAAGATGGCGCTTCCGCTGGTGGGCTCCTGCAGCCGCAGGATCGTGCGCCCGACCGTCGACTTGCCGCAACCTGATTCTCCCACCAGCGCCAGAGTCTCGCCCCGGCCAATCTCGAAGGAGACTCCATCCACCGCTCGCACCGGCGGAGCCGCGCGTCCGAACAGACCGGCAGCCTGGTAATACTTCTTGAGATCTCGTACCGAGAGCAGCGGCCGGCCGAGATCAACCATGTCGCTCAGCCAGCCAGCACCGCATCCGATGATCGACTTCTACCGGAAGCAGCGGAGGTTCTTGCTCGCTCTTGTCGAAGGCCTTGGGGCAGCGGGGTCGAAAGCGACAGCCGCTGGGCCACGCTGACGGGGCCGGCACATTCCCCCGTATCGGGGTCAGCCGGCGGAGGGGCCCGCTAATCCGGGGCACGGAAGCAAAGAGACCTTGGGTGTAGGGGTGGGAAGGATTGGCAAAGAGTAGCTCGGTAGGCGCCTCCTCGATGATCTGGCCGGCGTACATGACAGCCACCCGGTCGGCCCGACCGGCAACGATGCCGAGATCGTGGGTAATCAGCAGGACGGCCATGCCTCTGCTGGTTCGGAGCCGGTCCAGCACCTCGAGAATTTGTGCCTGGACGGTGACGTCCAATGCGGTGGTAGGCTCGTCGGCGACGAGAATTTCCGGCTCGGCGGCAAGCGCAATCGCGATCATCACCCGCTGCCGCATTCCTCCGCTGAGCTGGTGGGGGTACGCATTCAGCCGTTCGACCGGATCGGGAATACCTACTTCCTGGAGCAGCTTCAACGCGCGATCGCGAGCTTCGGCTCGGGAAATCTTGAAGTGCGCCAGAATTCCTTCGACAATCTGATCTCCCACCCTGAACACCGGGTTGAGGCTGGTCATCGGATCCTGGAAAATCATGCCGATACGCCGGCCCCGAATTCTCCGGAGCGCCTCTCCCCGCAATGCCAGCACGTCGGTGTCGCCCAGCCGAATCACGCTGCCTGGCTCGATCTGTCCCGGATTCGGAACCAATTGCAGGAGGGCCAGGCTGGTGAGACTCTTGCCGCAACCGGACTCGCCGACGAGGGCGAGGGTTTCGCCCCGGTCCAGCCAGAAGCTCACTCCATCAACCGGGTACACCCGTCGGGGATCGGCAGGAAAAGACACTCGGAGGTTCTGCACGTCGAGTACGTGGGTCATGCGCTCCGCGGGTCGATGGTTTCCCGTAGCGCATCGCCGACCAGATTGGCCGAGAGGACCGTGATCACGATCGCGAGACCGGGAAAAATGCCTGCCCAGGGGGCGCTGACCAGCACTTCCTTCGAATCCAGAACCATGCTCCCCCATGAGGGTGTTGGCGGCTGGACCCCGAGTCCCAGAAACGACAGCCCCGCTTCCAGGAGAATCACATCGCCAACGCCGAGCGTCGCTGCCACCAGCAAAGGTCCCATTGTGTTGGGGAGAAGATGCCGCAAGATAATGTGGCGCCGCCTGGCCCCGAGCGCTTCGGCAGCCCGGACGTAGGTCTCTTCGCGGACACGAAGGACCTCGGCCCGGACTAATCTGCTGGTGGCGAACCACCCGGTGGCGCCGATCAGCACGATGAGGGCGGGCAGGGGCACACGTTCCATGGTGGCCAGGACCAGCAGTAGTATGAATAGGCGAGGGATGGCCAGTGCCCCGTCAACCAGCCGCATCAATCCCGCGTCCACCACTCCTCCCCAGTAGCCCGATACCAGGCCCACGGCCGCTCCGATCGTTACCGAGAGCCCTACCGCCAGCAGAGCCACACTCAGCGATACCCTGGCTCCGGTCACGACTCGCGCGAGAACGTCGCGATTCAGCTGGTCGGTCCCAAAGGGATGACCAAGCCCCGGTGGGAGGCTTCCCGCCAGAATGTCGGGTTGAGCCAGCGGATCGGGTAGAAACCAGGGGCCTGCAAGGGCGCTGAAAGTAATGATCAGGAGGAGAATTGCCCCGACCCGTCCAGCGGGATTGAGCCAGGCTGCCCGAAGCACACTGAACGCGGGCCTCACGCCAGTCTTACGCGAGGATCCAGCAGTGCGTAGGCAACGTCTGTGAGAAATCCACCGAGCACAACCAGGCAGGCCACCAGTAGGGAAGCGCCCATCAGAACCGGGTAGTCCCGCCCCCATACTGCGGCGGCCGCCAAGGAGCCAAGCCCGGGCCAGGCGAAGACTGCCTCAACGAATACCGACCCGGTCACCAGAACCGGAAGCCAGAGACCGAACAGGGTAATCACTGGAAATAGCGCATTGCGCCATCCGTGGCGCCAGATGACTTCGCGCTCGGGCAATCCCTTGGCGCGCGCGGTCGTCATGAACGGCAGGTTGAGGACCTCCAGCATGGCCGTACGCTGATACCGCATGGTTGCGGCGATGCTCACGATGCTGAGGGTCAGAGCCGGCAGCACCAGATGGCGCAGCACGTCGCCGGCTCTGACGCCGAAGCCGGCATCGAAGCTCAGGAGTGGATCCTGCATACCGGCAGCAGGCAGGAGTCGCAGTTTGATGCCCACCAGCCAGGCGAGAACCAGGCCGAGCCAGAACGAGGGTGTGGCGTACCCCAGCAAAGAGACGGCGGTGAGCCACCGGTCTTCCCGCCGGTTACGACGCACTGCCTGCCTCACTCCAAGCCAGAGGCCGACGGTAAAGTTGAGAAGGAGAACGCTGCCACCCAGCAGCAGCGTTGCAGGCAGACGTTCAGCCAGCAAGGCTGTTACCGGGCGAGCGTACTCGATGGAAACGCCGAGATCGCCCTTTACCAGACCACTGATGAACGAGACGTATTGAGTGCCGAGCGGCTGGTCCAGCCCGTAGCGCGCTCGCAAGGCGGCGAGCTCGACCGGAGTCAACGGACGTACCTCGGTGGCCCGCGACAGCGGGTCTCCCGGGGCAGCCCGCATCAGGAAGAAAAGCAGCGTCAGCGCGACCGCTAGCACCGCGACTGCCTGGAGTGCCCGGCGCAGCAGCCAGCCCCTCATCGGGAATCCGACCACTCCCGCAGCATCAGCCAGGATGAGGCCGGCATGATGCTCACGTTGCGAAACCGACGCCTCACCGCATATACGTAAAAGGGAGCGTACAGAAAGGTCGCCGGCGCGTCCGCCTCGATCTGCCGCAGTGCGGCAATCCAGGGTTGGGCGGGGTCTCCCTTCGGGCGCGTGTTGATGGCAACGTCGAGCAGCGAATCGGTTCGTGGATTGCAGTACTTGGCAACATTGGTCCCGCCGGCACAGCTCCAGCCCTGAGTCAGGCCGGTCGGTGAAGGATCCTGTACCGTGCCGGCAAAATCGATGTCGAACTTGCCTGCCGTTCGTCGCTCGATCCAGAGCGGAAACTCCATTTGCTGCAGCTCGAGACCGACTCCGATCTGCCGAAGCTGTTCCTGAATCAAGACCGAGAGCTTTCGGCGGACCGCGCTGGTCGTAGGGAGGGACAGGGTTAGCGTCAGAGGCCGGCCTTCCCGATCCCGAACTCCGTCGCCGTCAGAATCCCGCCATCCGGCAGCGCTGAGCAGCTGCTTGGCCTCCTCCACATTCTGCCGGGCGGGTCTGGGAGCGCCGTTTCTGATCCATAGAATGGAGGACACCGGCCCGTAGGGCACCTGGGCATACGATCCGTACACGGCATGAATCAAGAGCTGGCGATCGAGGCCTAGGGTGATGGCCCGCCGAACCCGCAGGTCAGAGAGAATGGGGTGAGGCTCAACCTGGTTCCGTGGGTCTTTCTGATTGAATAGGAGAAAGCCCAGCGCCGGCGAAGGGACCGGGATCAGCCGCAAGCTGGTATCGCTTTGGATCCGCTGAATGTTATCCAACGGCGGGATCACATTGTCCACGGCATCGGCCTGGCCGCTCAGCACCAGGTTGATGCGAGCGTCCGGATCGGGGGCAACCCGAATGATCACCCGCTCGATGTTAGGTCGGCCCAGAAAGAAGTTCTCGTTCGCCGCCAGCTCGACAAACTGTCCGGAGACAATCCGCACCAGTTTATAGGGTCCACTGCCCACCGGATGAGCCACGAAATCCGAATGCGCCACCGCCTCCGGCGGGAGCGTGTCGAGCAAATGGGCCGGAAGCGGCGCGGCATGGAAGGTGGCGTCGTAGAGTTGCTCGGCGTAAGGACGGGCAAAGTGGAATATCACTCGCCGGTCACCCTCAGCGGTCACCGAGCTCACGTTGCGCAGGAGCCCGACGAGTCGGGGAGCAATCGCCGGGTTCTTGGCGCGCCCAAAGGTAAAGATCACGTCACGCGCGGTAACCGGAACTCCGTCTTGCCAGCGCGCGCGGGGATCGAGGTCGAATGCGAGCGTCACTGAGTCCCGCCGGGTCCAGGAACGGGCTAGCAGCGGCACGAAGCCGCGATCACCCGACGTCAGCAATGTTGGTCCCGGACCGGCCAGCCGGAGAAAGAGCTGATCCGCCAGTTCCAGGTTGCCCAGGGTTCCCGCGGGACCTTCCATCAGCGTTGGAATAGGGACTGTTGCCTGTTCACCAACCGCAATGACAATGCTGCTGCGTTGGCCGCTGCTGGCTTGAGCGGCAGCTCGGCCGGCAAGCAGAATCAGGAGCGCGGCCAGCGCTCCAAGCCTCGGCATACATGGCATAAGACGGCTTATCGGGCCCAGGTCCACGCGGAGGATCGGAAGTGTGGGTAGTGCATGGTGGCTCGTTCGAGGACCGCGGCAGGTTCCGTGGGGCAGGCCCAGACTGGAGGCCAGCGCATGTTGGCGGACTCGGTCACGGCGACAGCCAACTCCTGAGGTTTCAACCGGCCGAGAGGGCTCAGGGTGTCAGCGGCCGCTGGAGATGAGACCGAACCGCCTTGCATCAGACCGTCGACCCGGTACTGCTCGTCGCGCAGCAGTATCGAACCGTGTTGAAGCAGCGCCTGTCCCCGTCTCAGCTGGGCGCTGCCGATCACTTTTCGGCCATCAACCAAGACCTCGCCTCCAGCAGGCTGGGAAAAACAGGCTCCCGAGTCCAGTGCAGGTGTGCGGTTTCGCGGGGCCAGGGCTGCCTCAATGCCGACGCTCAGCAGCGCCTCCGCGAGGAGTCGGTGAATCTCCAGGTATGCGTCTCGCAGGGAAGGGAACCGGGAGCAGGGGCACGCGACAGCGTAGGTAAGCTCAGATTCGTGCCATACGGCACGTCCACCGGTTGGACGTCTTACTGCATCGATACCCAGAAGTCGAATGCGCCCTGCATCGTAGCGCCGTGACGCCGGCTCGTGACGGCCAAACGACAAGCAGCCCGGTTCCCACCGATAGAGCCGCAACCAGCTTTCGGCCTGCCGCTCGGCTCGATCGAGGAGCGCCATGTCGATCGACATGTTGGCCCAGCCGGGACGGGCAATCTCATCCACCCACAGCCGCCAGCTAGGCTCCATAGGCCTCGATTGGAGGACAGCTGCACACCAGATTGCGGTCTCCGTAGGCGCTGTCGATCCGGCCCACCGTAGGCCAGACCTTGTGCTGGCGCACCTCTGGTGAGGGATAGGCCGCCCGCTCCCGGGGATATGGCCGGTCCCAACTGTCGGAGATCACCTGCTCCAGCGTGTGAGGCGCATTGGTCAGCAGGTTGTTTTCCCGGTCGGCCCGTCCCTCCTCGATCTCCCGAATTTCCTCCCGGATGGCAATAAGTGCGTCGCAGAAGCGGTCGAGCTCCTCCTTGGATTCGCTTTCGGTGGGCTCGACCATGAGGGTCCCGGGGACCGGGAAGGAGACCGTAGGTGGATGAAAGCCGTAGTCTATGATGCGCTTGGCAATGTCCTCAACATCCACGCCGGCCGAAGTTTTATAAGGCCGCGTATCGATGATACACTCATGAGCCACCAAGCCGTTTTGTCCGGTGTAGAGCAGGGGATAGTGGTCGGCCAGTCGGCGGGCAACGTAGTTGGCGTTGAGAATGGCGATCTGGGTGGCTTCGCTCAGACCGTCATAACCCATGAGCGCGATGTAGGCCCAGGAGATCGGCAGGATGGCCGCGCTTCCCCATGGAGCTGCCGATACCGTGCCACAGGCCGCCGGGTGGTCCAGATCCACGATGGGATGCCCCGGCAGAAACGGCACCAGGTGCGCCGCAACGCCGATGGGCCCCATGCCGGGTCCTCCGCCGCCATGAGGAATGCAGAAGGTCTTGTGAAGGTTCAGGTGACACACGTCGGCTCCAATGTCGCCTGGACGGCAGAGACCCACCTGCGCGTTCATGTTGGCGCCGTCCATGTACACCTGTCCTCCGTGCTCGTGGATCACCCGGCAGATCTCCCGCACTGATCCCTCGAACACACCATGGGTCGAGGGATAGGTGATCATCAGCGCAGCCAGGGTGTCCCGATGTTTTGCCGCTTTGGCCCGAAGATCCTCCAGGTCGATGTTGCCTCGGGCGTCGCTCTTGACCGCAACGACCTGCATGCCGGCCATCACCGCGCTCGCGGGATTGGTCCCGTGAGCCGACTGGGGAATGAGGCAGGTGGTCCGGTGCGATTCGCCCCGGGAACGGTGGTAGGCCCGGATGACCAGAAGCCCGGCATATTCGCCCTGGGACCCGGCATTGGGCTGCAGCGACACCGATGCAAATCCGGTGATCTCTGCCAGCTGATATTCCAGCTGGTTGAACAGCAGCTGATATCCCGCGGCCTGATCCCGCGGGGCAAACGGGTGCAGCCGGTTGAACTCTCTCCAGCTCACCGGCATCATCTCGGTGGTGGCGTTCAGTTTCATGGTGCAAGACCCCAACGGAATCATCGCCGAGGTCAATGACAGATCCCTGGCTTCCAGCCGCTTGATGTAGCGGAGCATCTCGGTTTCGGAATGGTGCCGGTGAAACACCGGGTGCTCGAGATAGGAGCTGGTCCGGGTGAGAGACTTGGGAATAGCGCGTTCCCGCTTGGTGCCGATGTCCTCCAGCATGAACGGGAGCGCTTCATTGAGCGAGAAGATGGTGATCAGGTCCGCGACATCGCCGAGGGTTACGGTTTCATCCAGCGCTACGCAGAGCCGAGTGGCCGACAGCTGCCGCAGGTTGATGTTCCGTACCCGGGCAGCATCGAGCAGCCGCGGCAGAGCCCAGCCTTCCACTTCTACGCAGATCGTGTCGAAGAAGTCCTCGTAGACCACGCGATAGCCCAGACGGCGGAGAGCGTTGGCCAGGATCACCGTCCGGGCGTGCACCCGCTCGGCGATGCGACGGAGGCCGGCGGGCCCGTGGTAGACCGCATACATGCTGGCCATCACGGCGAGGAGCACCTGAGCCGTGCAGACGTTGCTAGTGGCCTTGTCCCGCCGGATGTGCTGCTCGCGGGTCTGGAGTGCCATCCGGAGAGCAGGACGGCCGTCGCGGTCCTTGGACACCCCGATAATTCGTCCGGGCAGGTATCGCTTATAGGCTTCTCTGGTAGCGAAGAAGGCGGCGTGAGGCCCGCCGTATCCCATGGGAACGCCGAACCGCTGGCTGTTTCCCACCGCCACATCGGCGCCCCACTCGCCGGGAGGCGTCAGCACGGTCAGGCTGAGGAGGTCAGTGGCTGCCGTTACCAGCGCGCCGGCCTCGTGGGCCCGCTCGCACATGCCGCGAAAGTCACGGATCTCGCCGTCGGTTGCCGGGTACTGTACCAGCGCACCGATCACCTCGGCGTTGAACGTGAACGTAGCGGGATCCGCCACGAGCACCTTGATGCCGCGCGCCTCGGCCCGAGTGCGGACGACGGCGATGGTCTGAGGATGACAGCGGTCATCCACCAGATAGACCAGTTCGCCTTTGGCCCCGCGTACGGCCAGGCTCAGGTTCATTGCTTCGGCAGCGGCGGTTGCCTCATCGAGCAACG
>JBJMPB010000603.1:0-2753 GCA_045803455.1 Gemmatimonadales bacterium
CAATTCCGGTAAAGCCGTACCCCGGCGACAGATTCTGAAACAGGGCGTAGGACACTCCGCTTACCTCTACCCCGCCAGCGAGTCCAGCGAGAGCCCCGGAGCAGAACAGCGCCATCGCTCCGACTCGTTGCGGATCGATGCGGCCGCTAATCTCCGCCGCGCGAGGCCCCGCGCCCACTGCGCGGAGCCGGAATCCCCAGAGGGTAAAGTGGAATAGGTACCAGAGCACCAGACCTGCCAGCAGGGCCAGGAAGAATCCGGCGTGAAGCCGGCTATCACCCAGCACAGGAAGGCGAGCTGAATCCGGAATGGCGTCACTCTGGGGATAGACCCGGCCGTGCTCCTGCAACGGGCCCTGCAGCAGCAGACTCACCAGTGATTCGGCCACGAAATTCAGCAGCAGCGTGCTGATGACCTCGATTACGCCGAATCGAAGCTTGAGCCAGACCGGAACCGCGATCCAAGCGGCGCCGGCCAGGGCTGAGCCTGCCAACAGCAGTGGTATAGCCAAGGCCGAGGGGACATGAGTCAGGTGCAGCCCGATCCACGTTGCCGCAATGGCGCCGGCATAAAACTGTCCCTCACCACCGATGTTGAACGAGCCACCGCGGAACGCGATCGCGATGCCCAATCCAATGAGGATGAGTGGAACGGCTCGGACCAGGGTGGCCGAGGTGAATGCATACCAGGAGCCGAACGCGCCATTGAACAGCGCCGCCAGCGCGATTCCGGGATCGTATCCGGCCAGGTACAGACCTGCGGCGAGCAGGGCCAGCCCGATCAGGACCGCGGCAAGTGCCCACCACAGCCGACTCACCTCGCGGCTTCCTGGAGCATCATGCGGCCAATCTCATCGCGTGTGGCTGTCGCTGGAGCTTCCGACAGTGTACCCCGACAAACGACCACCGTGCGATGTGATAGCTGCAGCACTTCATCCAGGTCGCTGGAGTACACCAACACGGCTGCTCCGGCCTCCGCTGCTGCGCGGATTCGGGAACGGATTGCGGCCGCAGCACCGATGTCCAGGCCTCGGGTTGGATTTTCCGCTACCACGACCGCCGGATTGCGCGAGAGCTCTCGAGCTATGATGAGCTTCTGCTGATTCCCCCCGCTCAACGATGACGCACGCGCAGCGGGCCCATTCGCAACGATCCCATACTGCTGCACCAGCTCGGATGTGCGAGCCCGTGCTGCTCGCCAATCGATGTATCCAGTGCGGACCCATGGGGCCTCGTGGTCCAGCCCGAGCGTGACATTCTCGGTAAGGCTCAGTTCCGGGATCAGACCCTCGGATGTACGGTCTTCCGGGATGAACCCGATGGGCCCGGTTACCTCCAGCCTTCCCCGCAACGGGAGGATTCGGCCGGCAATCGCCCGCAGCAGCTCGCGTTGTCCATTCCCCTCCACTGCAGCGATTCCGACGATCTCTCCTGCCTGAATCCTCAGCGATCCATGCCGAACTGCTATGCCGTAGCCGCTCTCTCGGGAAAGCTCGAGAGCCTCCATCCGAACCAGAACCTGGGCTGCGTTGGTAGAGGCGTGCGACCTCAGGCTGACCGGCTCAGCCGTATCCGGCGCCGAGCCAATCATGGCGCGCGCCAGCGAGCTTCCCGTTTCGTCGCTGATAGATCCGGAGCGGGTCACGATACCCTGACGCAGCACCGTCACTCGATCGGCTGTGCGGAGTGCCTCGTCCAATTTATGCGTGATCAGAACGACGGCGCCCCCGGCCTGGGCAAATCTCCGAACCACACCAAGTAATTCATCTGCCTCTGGCGGCGCCAAAACAGCGGTGGGCTCATCCAGGAGCAGCATCTTCGCATCGACGGCAAGAACCTTGACGATTTCCAGCCGTTGCTTCAACGCCACCGGAAGACGGCCGGCGCGCTGGTCCGGATCGAGGGGTAGTCCCAATTTCTCGCTCAGAGACTCAGCCTTCCGGCAGAGCTGTCTGGGCGGCCCTGCCCAACCCGCGGCAAGAGCGATGTTTTCAGCCACCGTCAAGGCCGGGATTGAGGTGAAATGCTGGTGCACCATGCCTAGGCCGAGCTTTCGTGCCTGCCGGGGAGACGAGATGGTGCGATCATTGCCACCGATTCGCACCAGTCCCGCATCCGGGAACAGCATGCCATAAGCGATGTGCATCAGGGTGGATTTGCCTGCTCCATTCTCACCCAGCAGGGCGTGCACCTCCCCGGAAGCCAGAGAAAAATCGGCTCCGCGGAGTGCCTCCACGGAGCCGAAACGCTTTCGAATTCCTACCAGCTCGAGAAGAGGGAGCACTGCCTCAGAGACCGGTAGGATGATCGTGGAACTCCCAGTCGAGATCGAATTGCTCCCCCAAGTGGGAGGCCATCGCCTGAACACCCAGCGTTTCCGTGGCGTAGTGTCCGGCGTAGATGAGGTTCAGCCCCCATTCCATAGCATCGAAGTAGGTGTGGTGGGGGCCTTCGCCCGTAATAAACGTATCGATCCCGGCATCTCGCGCCTGCGCCAGCATGTTTCCGGCGCCTCCGGTGATAATGCCGACTCGCGCGGGCTTTTCCGGACCTCCAGGGATCAGCGTGGCGCTGCCTTTCAGGGTATGAAGCACCCGGTCGAGCTCGAGCGCGAGCGCCTCCCTCGTGGGGAAGCTGCTCGGCAGCTCTCCCCAGACTCCCATGGATATACCGCGATAGCTGCCGAACCATCCTTCCACGCGTATGCCCAGCCGCTCAGCCAGCACTGCATTGTTTCCGACCTCGGGATGGACA
>JBJMPB010000611.1:0-4213 GCA_045803455.1 Gemmatimonadales bacterium
GCCCTTCCTGGTGCTCCTCGGTGCCATAGCCGACGTTGGTGTGCCAGCCATATCCGGGGTGCCGGGTGGCCAGCCGATGCATCAGTCTGTCTCGGATCGTTTTGGCGAGAATGGCGGCCGCAGAGATGGACTGACAGCGCGCATCCCCATCGACCAGGGCTTCGTGGGCGTAGCCGATTTCAGGCAACGGCAGTCCATCGATGATGATTCGAAAGGGTTGTCCGCTGTCCAGGTAGCCGCGGCCACCCTGGCCCAGGGGAAAACGGGCGAGTGACGAGCGGCGGATCAGACAGGCGATGGCCCGCCGCATCGCGATGGCACTGGCAACCCGAATGTTGTAGCGATCGATCTCGTGAGCGGAGGCGGCGCCCACCCCAAAGGCCATGGCCCTGCGGCGGACCCGTTCGGCCAGGCGGGCTCTCACCGAGGCGGGAAGAATCTTGCTGTCGCGGAGCCCGCGCACGGCGCTGCAGCCGATGGGAAACACAACGGCCGCGGCCACCACAGGACCTGCCAGGGGGCCACGGCCGGCCTCGTCGACCCCGACGAGGAGGTGCTCCTCCGCCCAAACGGCCCGTTCCCGGACCAGAGTGGGGCGTGGAGCCATTCGGTCAGCTCTCGCGCTTCTCCCGGATTCGGGCGGCCTTGCCGCTCAGCGCGCGGAGATAATACAGCTTCGCGCGGCGCACCCGTCCCCGGCGAACCAGCTCGACCGAGGCGATCGTGGGGCTGTGGACCGGGAAGAGGCGCTCGACTCCCACACCCGCCGAGATCTTGCGGACCGTAAAGGTCTCGCTGATGCCGCCACCCCGCTTGGCGATGACCAGCCCCTCGAACGCCTGAAGGCGCTCCTTGTCACCCTCGCGGACCCGAACCATGACCCGGACGGTGTCACCCGGATCGAATGCAGGAATGTCCGTGCGCAAGCCCTCACGGGCCACTTCTGCCAATCGTTCCATGGTCCAATCCTCCTTCGGTCCAGCGTTGGGTCGAAAAGCTGCAACATCTTAAATCAGCGAGCGCGTTTTGTCATCCCGAGTGCTTCTCCCACAAATCCGGCCGGCGCTCCCGGGTCAGCCGTTCGGCCTCCTGCTGCCGCCAGGCCGAGATCTCCCGGTGGTTGCCGGACCGCAGCACCTCAGGAACCTCGAGCCCGCGATATTCCGGCGGCCTGGTATAGCTCGGCGGGCTCAGCAGGCCGTCGTAGTGCGAGTCCGAGCTGGCCGACTCGTGATCGCTCAACGCCCCTGGAAGCAGCCGCACCACGGCATCCACTACGCAGAGCGCCGCGGGCTCTCCTCCCGACAGGACGAAGTCGCCGATGGACAGCTCCTCGGTTGCCAGGCTGTCTGCAACCCGCTGGTCCACGTCCTTGTAGTGGCCGCAGAGCAGAGTCAGCCGTTCACCCAGGGAAAACCGCACGGCGTCGTCGTGGTTGAATCGCCGGCCTCGAGCCGAGAGCAGGACGATGACCCCAGTGGGCCGCAGCGTTTCCACTGCCTCGAAAAACGGCTCCGGCTTGAGCACCATTCCGGCGCCGCCGCCATAGGCGTAGTCATCCACCGTGGCGTGGCGGTCGTGAGTGAAGTCGCGCAGCTGCACCACCCGATACTGCACCAATCCCGCCGCTGCGGCCCGACCCGGAATGCTCGCGGCGAGGTACGGGGCGATGACTTCGGGGAACAGGGTGACTACATCAATCGTCAACATCGACGTCATTCCGAGCGTAGCGAGGAATCGGACGGCCTGCACACTTGGATCGTGATGCCGATGTTTGACGGGCCGCTCCCTCGCTGCGCTCGGGATGACTCGCCCTGACCGATTCGCTAGTCCAACAACCCCTCCGGCGGACTCACCACCAAGCGCCGCCCGGCCCGGTCCACCTGCTGCACGAACTCCTTCTTGTACGGCAGCAGGAACTCGCGTTTGGGTCCCTGTACCTCGATCATCAGCCCGCCGGGCAGCTCGTAGACCGCGGAGACCAGACCCAGCGGCGTCTCGTCGGCCAGACGAACCGAGAAACCGTCCAGCTCGTGCAGGTAGACCTCATCGTCCGCCAGCGGGCCGAGAACTTCCTGGGGCACTCCCAGAAACTGTCCCCGGAAGGGATCCAGCGCGTCGCGATGATCGATGCCGGCGAACTTTACCAGCCACTCCCGGTGATAGCTTCGGCTCCGCTCCAGTGTAAGCGGCCCGGCCACCGGTTCTCCCGCGAGATCCACCACCCAGACCTCGCGGCCGGGAGTGAAGACCGTATCAGGAGTGTCCGTCAGCGAGAACAGCGTGCAGTCGCCCTTCAAACCGTGCGGCTTCCTGAATCGCCCTACGACTACCATATGACGGTGTCCCAAAAGCGTGAGCGGGAAAGGACGAGCGTGAGCGGGCGTGCCGCTTCCGCATGAAGCTCCGTTACCGTTACTGCTCCCGCTTACGCCGTTGCGGTTCCCGCTTACGCCTTTGCTGTTCCCGCTGCTTGAAACACCCCCGCCTGCTTCAGCAGCGACTGCACCGTGTCAGAGGGCGTAGCCCCCTTGGCGATCCACTGCCGCGCCTTATCTGCATCGACCTGGACCTTGTCGGCCGCGGTTTGGCCCTTGGGATTGTAGGTGCCGATGATCTCGATGAAGCGTCCATCGCGCGGCGCTTCCTGATCGGCGATCACGATGCGGTAGAGCGGAAGCTTCTTCCGGCCGATCCGGCGGAGACGAATGCGAGTTGCCATAGTGGGTGTCCTGGCTACGGGTTAACCGGGGAATCCGCCGCGTCCGAAGGGCAGCTTCAGACCGGCGCCTCCGGTCTTCCCCGCGATCTTCATGAACTTCTGCATCTGCTTGAACTGCGCGAGCAAGGTATTCACTTCCTGCACCGTGCGGCCCGACCCCTTGGCAATGCGCAGACGGCGCTGGCCGTTGATCAGGTCGGGGTTGGCCCGCTCTTTCGGGGTCATCGAGAGCACGATGGCCTCCACGTGCTTCAGCTTCTTGTCATCGATCTTGGCCGCCTGCAGCATGGCTGGATTCATACCGGGCAACAACCCAAGCACGTTCTTGAGCGGCCCCATCTTCTGCATCTGCTTCATGGCACCAAGGAAGTCGCTGAGGTCGAGTCCCTTCTTCGAGGTGACCTTCTTGGCCAGCCGCTCGGCTTCCTTTTCGTCTACCGCGCTCTGCGCCTTTTCGACCAGCGATAGAATGTCCCCCTGCTGGAGGATCCTTCCCGCCAGCCGGTCCGGATGGAAGGGCTCAAGAGCGTCCAGCCGCTCTCCGACGCCGATGTACTTGATTGGCGCGTGGGTGGTTCCATAGATGGAGAGCGCGGCACCACCCCTCGCGTCGCCGTCCATCTTCGTCAGCACCACGCCGGTGATACCGAGCGCGTCGTGAAACCCCTTGGCAATGCGGACGGCGTCCTGTCCGGTCATGCCGTCGGCGACGAGCAAGATCTCGTGAGGCGTGACCGCCGCCTTGAGCCGCTTGAGCTCGTCCATCATTTCATCGTCGATCTGGAGCCGGCCGGCGGTGTCCACGATGACGCTACGGGATCGGGCCTTGCCGGCGGCTGCGATTCCGTCGCGCACGATCTTCACCACATCCTGCGACGCGTTATCGCTGTGCACGCCCACGTCGACCTGGCGACCCAGAGTGTGCAACTGGTCGATGGCCGCGGGACGATACACGTCTGCCGCCACCAGGAACGGCGCCTTCTGCTCCAGCTTGAGCCGCCGGGCCAGCTTTCCGGCCGTGGTGGTCTTTCCCGATCCCTGGAGTCCCACCAGCAGGATGATCGTCGGGGGCACCGACGCGAAGGCGATCGGGGCCTGCTTCTCGCCCAGCAGTGTTACCAGCTCGTCGTAAACGATCTTGACCAGCTGGTGCCCGGGCCGGACTTCCTTCAGGGAGAGGACCCCAACAGCCTTGGCCTGCACCCGCTCCAGGAAGTCACGGGTCAGATCGAAGCTGACATCAGCCTCGAGCAGGATGCGCCGGATTTCCCGGAGCCCCTCCTTGACCGCGTCTTCCGTTAAAACGCCCCGCCCGGTGAGCTTCTGGAGCGTGGCATTGAGCTGGGCGGAAAGCTGGTCGAACATAAGCCCGTAAGCATAACCGGGCGGCGGACTTCTATCAAGCCGGCAGGGTTGCGCGCTCCGGGCCGGGGCTACTTTGGTGGGCATGGACCCCCAGACCCCGAGCCCGAGCCCCGCCACCCTCCAGCC
>JBJMPB010000622.1:0-3401 GCA_045803455.1 Gemmatimonadales bacterium
GGCTTTCCCGGGAACGGCAAGCCGGTCCCGGATGGGGCCAAGATGGCGAAGATCCACTGGACCCCGAAACCGAACGAGTTTTTCCCGACCGCCACCGTGGCCGGCACCCTGCTGAACGTGGACTTCATGGTCAAAGACAGCAAGAGGTTTGCGGATAGTGGAGGATGGGGATGGGGCGCGTTCGAGTATGACTCCGCGTCCGGAAAGTTCACCCCCGCCACCACCTCGGCCACTCCACCTCAGGGGAACGACGCCAAGTGCGGGTTCGCGTGTCATACGATTGTGAAAAACAGCGACTACGTCTTCACGGATTACGCGCACAGATGAGGCTCTCATGACCTTGCATCACGCTCACCTGATCGCCGGTGCCACCCTATTCGGCGTCACCTCGATCCTCTCCGGGTGCAACCGATCGGGCGCCGCTGCCGAGGAGACCGCTCGAGCGAGCACACCGGCCGATTCGAGCTCCACCCCGGCCGCGAGCCTGCCCCAGCAGATTGCCGACATCGTCGTTCAGCTCGACGGCGGCATCCACACGGGATTCCGGTTCATGCACGCGAAGGGAATGGTGGTGAGCGGGAGCTTCACTCCGAGTCCTCAAGCGAAATCGCTGAGCCGGGCAGGCCACTTCAGCGGGTCTGCGGTGCCGGTGACGGTCCGCTTCTCCAACGCTCCCGGAGTGCCTAGCAACGCGGACAACGACCCCAGGTCCGGTCCTCGTGGCATGGCGATCCGCTTCAACCTGCCGGCCGGCGGCTTCACCGACATCGTCAGCATCTCCCACAACGGTTTCGTGGTGGGGACGGGCGAGGACTTCCTGGCATTCCTGAAGGCGATTGCGTCGAGCGGTCCCGACGCTCCGCATCCCTCGCCCATAGAGACCTTCTTCGGAAGCCATCCCCGGGCCGCCAAGTTCGCGCTGGATGTCCAGGCGCGGCCGAGGAGTTACGCCACCGCAGCCTACTTCGGGAACAACGCGTTCGTCTTGGTGGATAGTCAGGACAAGCGACAGCCGGTGCGATATCAGATGATCCCCGAGGCCGGGGTGGTGAACCTCGACTCCGCCACGGCGGCCAAGCAAGGAGCAAACTATCTGCAGGAGGAGCTGCAGCGCCGATTGAGCAGGGGACCGGTGCAGTTCCGGCTTTACGCGCAGCTGCCGAATCCGGGAGATCCCACCAACGATGGGTCGATCGTCTGGCCCGCCGACCGCGAGCGGATCCTGCTCGGCACCATCCGCCTCACTAAAGTCGAGCCCAAGCAGGAAGAGTTGCAGCGCTCGCTCGCTTTCAACCCGATCTTCCTGACCAACGGGATCGAGCTGTCTGACGACCCGCTCGTCTCTCTTCGGTCGGCGGTGTATGCGCTGTCCGTGGCGCATCGGCATTGACGGCGATGCTCTTCACATGAGTCTGACCGGAAACCAGCAGGTGATGGTGGTGCCGAGCCCCATCTCGCTCTGTGCCGACACCCGCCCGCCATGGGCTTCCACCAGATGCTTCACGATGGCGAGACCCAGCCCGGTGCCTCCCTGCTCCCGGGAGCGAGCCGGGTCCGAGCGATAGAACCGCTCGAAGATGCGGGGCAGATGGTCCGGGATGATGCCGGAACCGGTGTCGGCGACGCTCAGCGCAATTCCCGAATCGGCCACAACGCTCCGGCAGGTGATTCGCCCCCCGGCCGGCGTATAGCGGAATGAGTTCTCCAGCAGGTTGGTCAGGATCTGGCGCACCGCATCAGGATCGGCGACCAGCTCGTCGGCTCCGGCCCCGATCTCGATCCGAAAATCAATGGCGCCCCGCGGGCTGCCGTCGCCCAATCCATCCCAGGTTTCCCGGCAGATCGCCGCCACATTGATCGGCTCGGGCTCTGGTTGCCACCTTCCGGCTTCCAGCCGCGCCAGATCCAGCAGATCGTCCACCAGACGCTGCATCCGCCTGGCGTTACCGGCTATGGTGGCGACGAACCGCCGGCTTATGTCCGGCTCCAGATTATCGCTCAGCAGCGTCTCGGCATAGCCGGAGATGGAGGTGAGCGGGGTCTTGAGCTCATGGGACACATTGGCCACGAAGTCGCGGCGCATGGACTCGAGCCGCCTGAGCTCGGTGAGATCGTGCAACACCAGCACAGCCCCACCCGACGGCAGCGGCCGCGCGTTCATCAGCAGCGTGCGGTCTTCCATCTCCACTTCACGGTCCTGCACCAGCTTCCCCTGCATCACTTGGTCAACGACCTCCCGCGCGCCCTTGACCCGAAACAGTTCGGCGAAGTCGGGGAGTGATTGATCGAACTTGTATCCCAGAATCCGGCGGGCGGCCGAGTTGGCGGTGACAATCCGGCCCCGCACGTCCGCGGCAATCACGCCTTCCACCATGGATTCGACCAGGGCGGCCGACTCCGACTGTTCCCGCCGCAGATCCGCGAAGCGGTCGGCCAGCTGACGGTGCATCTCCCGGAGCGCCTGCACCAGGCGATCGATGTCGGGAATGCCCGAATGGGGAAAGCGGGGCGGGGCGCCGTCAGCAATGGCGCGGGCGGCTGATCCAATCTCGATCAGCGGCCGGGCGATCGAGCGGCCGGCCGCGAGCGCGAGCACACTCCCGATCAGCAACGACAACAGGGCGGCGCCGGCCACCGCCTGTTGCGCACGGTTCACGATCTCATCCACCTGATCCAGCCCCGCGGCCACCCGCACCACACCGGGGCGGCCTGGGATCGCGACGTACATCAGCAGCCGGCCGACGCTGGCGCTCCGCCGGCTGGAGCTTCCGCGCCCACCGCGCAACGCGGCCTGAACCTCGGGACGGTTACTGTGATTTTCGAGAGGGGGAAGCTTACCGGGCGGAAAGTCGCTATCCGCGCGGACCCAGCCGCTGCGGTCGATCAGGGAAATGCGATGTCCGGTCTGCGAAGCCAGCCGGCGTACGGTGACCTGCCATGCTGCGGTGTCGGCGGGCAGGGCCTCGCGAACCAGGCGCGCTTCGCTCTCCAGCGAGCGCACGATGTCGGTTTCCAGATCCCGGCGGAGCGAGCGCTCGGCCAGCCCAAACAGGATCCCCACCGTCAACACCAGGATCAGAATGGATCCCAGCACCAGCCGCCGAACGAAGCTCACTTGCTGCGAGTCCCGCGCTCACCTCCCCGAAAGCGGTAGCCGAATCCTCGCACGGTCTCGATCAACTTGCCGGCATCCTCCAGCTTGGTTCTGAGCCGCTGCACGTGCATGTCCACGGTGCGGGTCTGAATGTCCGGCTGCGCCTCCCAGACGATCTCCAGCAGCTGGGGACGGCTCTGCACCCTACCCCGCCGCTCCACCAAAGTAAGCAGGAGCTTGTATTCGGTCGCGGTGAGATTCAGGTCGCGGCCGTGCAGGGTCGCGCGGTGAGCAGAGCGGTCGATGG
>JBJMPB010000056.1:0-3742 GCA_045803455.1 Gemmatimonadales bacterium
AGCGCTTCCGGTGGCTGCCCAGTGGTCCGCTCCGGTCGAGCGTCCTGAATCATTCCGGCTTCGGTCCTCTCTTCGGTGTGGGTGCCTCGTCTTCGATCTGATAGAAGACCCCCCAGGCTCCGGGTCCCACGTGGGTGCCAAGTACGCCGGTGGCGAGGCTGACCAGACACTCCCGGGGGTGAAACCGTTCGACCAGGGCGGCCCTGATTCGCTGGGCGGCCTCGGGGGCATCCGCATGGGCTACCCCGAAACGGACCACCTTTGGTCGTGGAGTCAAGCGCTGGTCCAGCAGCGCCAGGACTCGGGCCTCGACATTCTCCCGGCCCCGCACCCGCTCGATTGGCACCACCTTTCCATCGGCATCGAAGGACAGGATCGGCTTGACATCGAGCATCCCGGCCAGCCAGGCCTTACCCCGGGAAATGCGGCCGGACCGTAGCAAATTGTCATACCTATCCACGGTGAGAAGCATTCCCGCCTGCGGCTGAATCCGCCGAAGCTCCTCGGCGACTTGGCCGCCGTTCCAGCCGGAGGCGGCCAGTTCGGCCCCCCGCAGCGCCAGAAGCCCAACACCCAGTGAGGCGGAACGGCTGTCCACCAGGTGAACGCCCGGCAAGCTGCCGGCCTTGATGGCCGCCTGCGCTGCATTGAACGTGCCCGACAGATTGGAGCCGAGCAGCACGGCAACGATCTCGTCTGCCTCCTGCGCCGCATCTCGGAGCACCTGGATGAAATCTGCCGGAGCAGGCTGCGAGGTGGTCGGCAGCTCGGCGGAGGTCCGCAGCCTGCGGTAAAATTCCTCCGGCTTGAGCTCAACCCGATCGCGGAAGGTTGCGTCCCTGAACATCACCTGCAGGGGAACCATGGCGATCCGGTGCCGGTCCAGCAGCGAGTCGGAGAGATCGGCCGAAGTGTCGGTTACGATCGCGACCGGCCGCCGCTCCGCGTGCGAGAGCTTCCGGTGCTGGACCCGCATATCCTGCGCCTTGGTGCTGGCGACCCGGCCCCAGCGCGTTGCATAGGTAAAGACGGCCTCAGGGGTATCCGTGTGCACATGGATCTTGAGGATGTCTCCGGTCACGGCCACGACCGTGGAAGCGCCGAAGGCCCGCATGGCGCTCCGCACCTCGTTGGCGGCGGGCAGACTCTCGCCTCGGACCAGGACCTCCGTGCAATACTGGAAATCCCTTTCAGCCGCGACGTTCACCAGTGCAGCAGGAATGTCTCCGTCTCCGGAGCTTTCAATTCCGAACTCCACCGGGACGATCGGATCGCCCGCGATGTACCGAACCACACCCTCGAGCAGCCGCACGAATCCCTTGCCGCCGGCATCAACCACACCGGCATCCTTGAGCACCTGCATGAGCTCCGGGGTCCGGGCGAGAGCCGCTTCTCCCTCCTCCAGGAGCCGCCGCATGAAGCTGCCCAGGTCGCCGGTGGTTTGGGCGATCGGCTCGGCCGCGATCGCCGCGTCGCGGGCAACGGTGAGAATGGTGCCCTCACGGGGATCGTCCAGCGATTCGTACAGTCGATCCGCGCCCCTCCGAATGGCCGTGGCAACATCGGGAGCGGTGGCCACACTCCGGTCGCCCAGTGCCTCGGTGAACCCCAGGAGAAAGTGAGCCAGCATCATCCCGGAGTTGCCCCGGGCGCCGAGCACGGCGGCCTGAGCCATGGTTTTGGCGGTGACCGGAAGTGAGGCGTCGCCGAGCGCTTTGAGAGCGTCGGCGACGGCGCGAAGGGTCAGGGTGAAGTTGGTGCCGGTATCGCCGTCCGGCACCGGGAAGACGTTGATCCTGTTGATCTCCTCGCGGCCCGCGGCAACCCAGTCCGCGGCCGCGATAATCGACCGCGCCAAGCGGGGACCATCCACATAGGTGATCCCTGCTCGCGTCGCGCCCCGATCACTCAGCGACGACAGAGACCCGGAGTTCGGCATGGACTTCGGGATGCAACCGAAGGCTCACGGCATGAGTGCCGGTGGTCTTGATCGGATGCTCCAGCTCGATCCGTCGCCGATCGAAGGAGTAGCCTTCGCCGGCCAGCGCATCGGCGATGTCCTGCGAGGTGATGGAGCCGAATAGCTTCCCCTCCTCGCCGGCCTTGCCCTTCAACGTCAGAGCAAGCCCGCTCAAGGTGCCCGCCAGGCGCTCGGCCTCGGTGCGTTCTGCCTGGTCCTTGGCCGCGCGCACCCGGGTTTCCGCGGCGATCCGCTTGCGGTTTCCTTCCGTCGCTTCGTAGGCCAGTCCCTGGGGCAGGAGATAGTTCCGGGCGTAACCCGGCTTCACCCGCACCATTTCTCCGGCGCGGCCCAAAGTCTTGATGTCTTCACGGAGTATTACTTCGATCATAGTGGAGTTTCCCTCAGGTAGCCGACGCGGCAAGGCGGCGTCGGAAATCTAGCCAGGTGTCGGCCAGCCCCAGCAGGGTCAGCCCGCCCACCACAAACGGCAACAGCAGCATGGCAACGAGCGACAGCGTGGCAATGACCGGGGCGGGAACCCTGCGGGTTCCGACGGCGAACACCGCCAGTCCGCGGACGGCATACAACACGGCCCAGACCAGAAGCAAGTTGGCGCCTACTGAGCTCCAGACCTCGGGCAGCGGAGCCAGACACAGCGCAAGGCCAATCACCCATCCCCATACCAGCTGGTCGCTGAACTCGAACGAGGAGAAGCCGGCCGGTGCAGGGCCGAGCGGCCGCTGAGCGATGCGGCGATGCCAAACCCACGCCAGAGTAACCCCGGCCATGCTGGCGAGCGCCAGGAGTGCCGGGTAGAGCAAGGCGATCGAGCGCACCATAGCGGACATCTCGTCCAGCATTCCCGCATCGCTCATACCCGGGGCGACCTGCCCCAGGCGCATGATGAAATCGCGGTTATACCGCCACAGGTCCTGTTCAACTGCTTCGCGAACCGCGGTCCAGCCCACTCCGAAGTACCACATCCAGACCACCAGCGCGACGCCACCGATGCCGGTAGCGGTTAGAGCGCGAGAGAACCGGGGGGAGGGCCGCCACAGCGTGAGCGCCAGATATGACCCGGTAATCAGAACCGCCTCGGCCCGGGCAAACTGGCCCGCCAGACCGCCTGCCTGATCCAGCCACAAGGCCGACCAGGTCGCCGTGGCGAGCAGCCAGAGCCACTCGCGAACAGTCCGAGGCCGGCTGAGGAGCAGCAGCCCCGCAAGCGGTCCGAAGAGGAGCACAGGGGGGGCCACCAGCAAATAGGCGATGAGGGCCAGGAGTGACCCGAATTGCCTCCGGGGCGACCCCGCTCCTGTTCTCGGCTCCTGCCAGGACGACGAGGTCAGCCGCCGAAGCCCTTGATATACGGCAGCAGCGCCAGTTGCCGAGCCCGCTTGATGGCGGTGCTGAGCTGACGCTGGTGCCGGGCGCAGGTTCCCGAAAGCCGGCTCGGAAGAATCTTTCCCCGCTCAGTCAGGAAGCGGGACAGAGTGCGCTCATCCTTGAAGTCGACGATGCGAACTCCGGACTCACAGATGGCGCAGGTCTTCTGGGGGCGCCTCATTCGTCATCCTCCTCATCGCTCTTGCCGGCAGTAACCGGCACCGGCTGGGCTCCCTCGCTGACCACCACGAGATGGCGGAGCACTCCCTCATCCAGCTTGATCGCCCGCTCGAATTCCGGAAGCGCGGTGGCATCCGCGTCGAACTTGGCGACGACGTAGTAGCCGGTCTCGTGTTTCTTGACGGGATAGGCCAGCGTGCGCTTGCCCCAGTG
>JBJMPB010000159.1:0-2568 GCA_045803455.1 Gemmatimonadales bacterium
TTCTTCACTGTTCGCCTCCTTCCGCGAGTACCCTATCGACCTCGCCGCGGGCGTTTCGCATGTCGTAGAGCACGAGGCCGACCCTGGCCTCCGGTCCGATCGTCGCGGCTAGGACGCCACCGCCGTCGAGCCGCACCAGCAACAGGTGTCCGCCCTCGGTATCTATCCTTAGTTGGGAGGCATGATCTTTGCCACCCTCACGCGCCGCCTTGTCCGAGAGGTCCACCAGGGCGGCGAGCAGCGCGCCGGCCCGCTCTCTGTCCACCGCCGAAGCGTGCGAGGAGGAGAGGAGGCTCCGGTCCTCAGAGAGTACGGCGCACGACTCGATGTCCTCCGAGAGCGCCCTCAGGTCGGCCAGCACGCGGTCGAGATCCCCCACCGTTCCGCTACTTTCCGTCATAGCATCTCCCATCCCCACTTCACCACCAAAGCGGGCATTATATCCGATGCACTACGTCGTCCCCGAGGGAGCTTAACAGAAGCCCCCGACGATGGTATATTCTCTCCTCCAGGGGCGATTAGCTCAGCGGGAGAGCGCTGCCTTCACACGGCAGAGGTCGCTGGTTCGAACCCAGCATCGCCCGCTCAAAAAACTTCAGCACGCGACCCGTGTGTGAGCCGAAGTTCGCGCAGGGAAGCTATCAAGGCCTTACAGCTACTAGACTATCGAGGCGTGTTGCCCGAACTTGATACGCTGTCTATCGTGGACTCAGACAAAGGTATCCGCAGCGCGGCGCATATTGCCGTCTGCGTCATTCTTATGAGATCGCTCTAACCACCTATCATCTCGCGCATTTCACTCGTCGGTGTCCTGTCCCCCGCGTCCTCATTGCATTCGATCTGTGGCGGCTCCTCTCCGGGGAAGGCGAGGAAGTCGTCAGAGACTCAAGACCTTAGAGCATACGTCTTGCCCGAGCGCGGGTGCGACGAGGTTGCTACGATGCACGCAATCCTGCCATGGTGAAAGAGTGAGGCTGGTCATCACTGAGAATTGGGGCAACGAGCTGCGCCTGGTTCGGATCGCAGATTTGCGGCATTGCCTGATCGAGGCGTTCGAGCGGCTCGAGTTGCCGCGCGAGGATGCCGAACAGGTCGCTGAGGTCTTGCTGGACTCGGAACTGCGCGGCCACGAGAGCCACGGTGTCCACCTAATCGGCATCCTGGCCGATGCGTACCGCAGTGGTATGAACCCGCAGCCCAGCATCAGGGTGCTGCGCGAGACGGAGGGAGCGCTGCTCCTCGAGGGGGACCACAGCTACGTGGTCGGGGCGATACGGGGGATGAGCTGGTGCATCGAGCGCGCCCGTGAGCGCAAAGGCATGGCGGTCGCCGGCGTCCGCAGCTCACAGCCCATCGTCCTCGGATTCTACGCCCGAATGGCAGCTGAGGCCGGCTTGATCGGCTTCGCCTGCGCCAATGCTATCCCGATGGTCGCCCCGCCCGGCGGCCGCACGCCAACCTTTGGCACCAACCCGTTCGCCTATGCCATCCCGGCCGGCCGCCACCCACCGGTGGTGCTCGACGTGGCCACGACCACCGGCGCCGCGTTCAAGGTCCGGCTCGCGGCGCAACGCAGCCGTCCGGTGCCCGAAGGCATGATCCTCGACCGTGAAGGCCGCCCGACCACCGACCCGAACGAGTTTGTCCTGGGCGGGCTCATGGCACCGCTCGGTTCCCCGGCAGCACCTCACAAGGGCTTCGGACTGGCGCTGCTCATCGACGCTCTGGCCGGCGTCTTGACCGGGGCCGCTTTTGCCCGTGACTTTCCCAGCGAACCCGCCACAGCCGGCAACGCCACTTTCTGGGCGCTCGACGTGGAGGCGTTCCTACCGCGCGAGGAGTTCCTTGCGCGGATGGAGGACCAGATCGATCACGTCAAGGCCGGCGAACGGCTGGCAGGCATCGATGAACTGTTCGTGCCGGGCGAACGTGGCCACCGCCGTTATCACAAGCTAACTACCCGAGGCACGGTCCCGCTCTCGGCGACGACTTGGGATGCGCTCACGAACGTTTGCGCATCCCTGTCTATCTCACCTCCGCCCACCCTTGCGCCTGAGCCGCGGCGGACAGACGGTAGATTGGCTTAGAGCATCGCAAGAACCGGCAGTCGCAGAGGAGCGCTACTGACTGAAGACGTACCATTCATTTATTTGGAGGATGCGCTATTGTGCTTGTCGTAGCATACTGGGGTCGCGGAAAGACGGGGAAAGGATGACGGATCATGGTGGACCGGCAAGACACCTTGGGCTTGTTCAGGGGCAAGCCCCTCGAAGAAGCGGCCGTGCAGGAGTTCGCAGCCAACCTCCGCGGTGAGCTAATACGCCCGGAGGACGACGGCTACGACGCTGCCCGCGCGGTCTTCAACGGCATGATCGACCGACACCCGGCTTTGATCGTCCGCGCAGCGGGTGTAGCCGACGTGATCCGGGGAGTCAATTTCGCCCGGACACACAACCTGCCACTCTCGGTTCGTGGCGGTGGACACAGCGTGGCGGGCAACGCGGTGTGTGATGGTGGAGTGATGCTCGACCTGTCACCCATGAAAGGCATGCGGGTCGATCCGGTGCG
>JBJMPB010000175.1:0-5016 GCA_045803455.1 Gemmatimonadales bacterium
TGGTTTGGCCGGGTACATGGGGCCGGTACACCCAAGTGAGACACCCTTTCCTTTGTCTCACTTGGAGGACTGAATGACTAGCTAGTCACTGGACACCTCCGCATCTTCAAGTAACCCTCACAGACAATGCAACCTGTCGGACATCTTCACGCGGCTTCAGGCCGCCCTCTCTGACCACTACCACCTCCAGCGCGAACTCGGCTCCGGAGGCATGGCGATCGTCTACCTTGCCCAGGACCTGAAGAACCGCCGCCACGTCGCCATTAAGGTGCTCCGACCCGAGCTCGCCGCCGCCTTGGGGCGGGATCGCTTCCTGCGTGAGGTGACGACCACAGCCAACCTGCGTCACCCCCACATCCTACCACTCTTCGATTCCGGCGAGGCGGGCGAGTTTCTCTTCTACGTCATGCCCTTGGTGGAGGGGGAGTCGCTTCGGGAACGGCTAGCTCGCGAGAAGCAGCTGCCGATCGATGACGCTCTCCGGATCGCGCGCGAGGTGGGGGACGCCCTGGACCACGCGCACGCGCACGGACTGGTCCATCGCGATATCAAACCGGCGAACATTCTCCTGGAGAACGGGCACGCGGTGGTGGCAGACTTCGGGATCGCCCGGGCGATCACTGCGGCTGGAGGGGAGGCGCTGACCGAGACTGGGCTCAGCCTCGGCACTCCGCTGTACATGAGTCCGGAGCAGGGGGCCGGTGAGAACATGGACGGCCGCAGCGACCAGTACGCGCTCGCATGCGTACTGTATGAGATGCTGGCAGGGGAAGCGCCCTTCACCGGACGCACGCCACAGGCAATCCTGGCGCGGCGGTTGATGGAGCCGGTGCCTCCGCTCCGAGCAGTGCGCGAGTCAGTACCCGTCCATGTCGAGCAGGCGATCAAGCGGGCGCTCTCCAAATTGTCGGCCGATCGCTTCGCAACGGCGAGTCAGTTTGCCGAGGCTCTTGCCCAGCCTGGTGCGTCGGTACCGCGTGGGGCCGCCGTCCGCGCTCATCCCCTTCGGCGCCGAATCTGGATCGTTGCTGCCGCCGGATTGCTCACGGTGCTCCTCGCCTTTGCACTGATCCGGTTCCGAGGATCGCCACCAGCGAAAGTTGATCCCAGCCTCATGGCAGTCTTTCCCTTCAGGCTCACTGGCACCGACACGAGTTCTAACGCTCTGCGCGACGGGATGGTGGACTTCCTGGAGGTCGAGTTCTCCGGCGCCGGTGGTTCCCGGGTCGTGCCCGCGCGCACCGCAGTGGCGGCCTGGCGCCATACCGTCGGGCCGCAGGGTGAAGATCCGACCCAGGAAGAGGCTCGCAGCGTGGCGCGCCGACTGGGGGCCGGTGCCTTGGTGCTGGGCACCATCGTGGCTACGCCCGGACGCCTGATCTTGAATGGGTCGCTGCTCGATACCGAGTCCGGTCGGGTACGTGCCGAGGCCAAGGTCGAAGGAATATCCGACAGTCTTCATTCGCTGGTCGATCACTTTGCTGCGCAGCTCGCGGCGCAGGAGGCAGGAGTGCGCGCCGATCGCCTCGCCAGCCTGACGAGCACGTCACTCGCCGCTCTGTACGCCTATCTCGCCGGCAATGCGGCCCACCGTGCCGGCCAATACGATATGGCGGTCCGACACTTCGCGCGCGCGCTCGAGCTTGACTCGACCTTCGCCCGCGCCGCGCTCGGATATCACCAATCGGCGGCTTGGACCGAAAATACAGGCGGGGGGGACACGCGCGCTCTGCGGCTGGCCCGGACTTACCGTGACCGGCTGGGTCCACGCGAGCAGGTACTCCTCCAAGCGCTGGAAGGCCCGCGGTACCCTGACCCCCCCTCATCGACCGAACGGATACAGGCCTGGGAGAAGGCCGTGCGGCTGGTGCCCGATGATCCCGATTCGTGGATCCAGCTGGGAGACGCGTACTTCCACGACGGCGGTACGGCCGAGATCGAGGAGCCGCTCCGCCATGCTGCGGAGGCGCTCAACCGCGCGCTCGCGCTGGATTCGACGCTCAACGTCGAGCCCATGATTCACCTGTTGGAGATCGCCGAGATGGAGCGGGATACTGCCACGGTGCGGCGCCTGATCAACCGCCTTCCCAAGGATGAGCCCTGGAGCGCCATGCGTCGGTTACAGGCCGGCGCGGTCTTGGGGGACAGCGCGATGCTTATCGCGGCTCGGCAGGAGTTCGACAGCACCAGCAATGGCATTGATCAGCTGCTGCTCGATGCACAGTTGTTCGAAATCGCGATCCAGGAAGCCGAGCGAAGTGCGGCGCTGTTCCTGAGGCGGTGGAGTCCGGCATCGGGTGCCTTCTGGGACGTCCTCGACGTTTTCGATTTCTATCAACAGTTGGGCCGGCCTGCCGCGGCGACCGCCGCCGTCGCCCGGTTGGGTCCAAAGGAGGCCATCCCAGCACTCCTGCGCCGCGATCGTGCTGTGCATCTCCTGCTGGGATCGATCATCGTCTACACGATCTACGGGTACTACCGGGGCGTCGATACCACCGCGGTCGTGGAGGCCTTGGCCCGCCTCACGCCATATGCTGATGGCCCGGTCGCGCGAGACTCGGCCGGCCGAAAGCAACAAAACGAGATTTTGTGCCCGGTGGAGTGGTGGCGACTGGCCCATGGCAACACCCGGAGCGCACGATCCGCGATCGCGCGACTAGCGGGGGGCAAAGCTTGGGGATGCGGCTTCTTGCTGGAGGCGCTGCTAGCCGCCGCGGAGCACCGGCCCAACGCAGGAGCTGCGTTTGGCCGGCTGGACTCACTTCTCCATGCAGGTGAAGGAGTGCCGGGCTGGGCCATGGAAGTTGCACGGTGGCGCGAGGCCCAGGGTGACCTGCAGGGTGCACTTCGGGCCACTCGGCTGCTCTCGAAATATTTCCCAATATTGAACCTCGCATATGGTCTACGGGAACAGGGGCGCCTCGCGGCGCTGGTGGGAGATCGTGCTGGTGCGATCGAGGCGTACAGCCATTACCTCGCGCTGCGCTACAACCCTGAGTCCTCCGTTAAAACGGAGGTGGACAGGGTCCGGGCCGAGCTGGCTCGACTGGTAGGCGAGCAGAGATGAGGCGGACTGCCACCCTACTCCGCGAAATTCACCACCGTGAACCGCCCGACCCTCCGGGCATCACCTGCCTCGATGTGGTAGAAGTACACCCCACTCGCGACCACCTGATTATTCCGGTTCAGCACATTCCAGGTTTCCTTGCCCCCAAGGGTGCTGGAATGGTGCTCCAGCAGAGTCACCAGGACCCCGCTCGAGGAATAGATCCGGATGATACAGTCTGCCGGCAGGTTGACGAACTGGATCACCTTGCTCTGGGTGGCGGTCTCGTACTGGTTGGTGACGTAATACGGGTCTGGTACCGTGTGGACCCGCGATAGATCATCGTCGGTAGCCTCGGCCATTACATTGGAGGCGGTGTAAGTGAGGCTCACCGTGGCGTCGAGTGCGGAGAAGGTCCGGGGTGCAGGGGTGAAACGATAGGGACCGAGCGACCCATCGGCTCCGTTTCCCCCGCTGATATACCCGATATAGCTCCGGAGGGTCCATACTGTGCCCGGACCCGGAAGGCCTTGACCCGGTGCCAGCTCAAAGAGGAATATGTGCCCCGCCAGGTACAGCGAGAATCCTGGATTGGCTCTAGATGGCGCCGCCGCAATGGTGGCAGCTGTGCCACCGGAGATCACGATCGATCCCGGGACCGCCGTCTGGCTCAGGGCATACCGCGTTCCCGCGGCACAGGCCAGAGGCTGGTCCGGCTGCCGAGCGGGATCCTGCAGCGGGAAGACACAGCCCCAGTCCAGCAGGGTCAGATCCGCCGGTCGGGCATCGCCCGACCCCGCACCACTGCTATTCACCTGATTGAGGAAGCCCCACCCGCCTCCCAGACTATCGGCCATGAACGGCACCGCCACGTTGTGGGTGAGATCAACAACTGAATCGACCTGTCCGCCACTTCCCCAATAGAGATTGAAGTCCGCAGCCCGCACCGCACCGGCCAACGTGGCCTCAATGGCTCGGAACTCGGGCCCGACCTGATGGTACGATTGCGGATGCTGGATGGTGAGCACGCCCGGCAGCTCCCCAGCATTGTTGTTGTCGGTGGCGATGCCGGAGCTCTTGTTGCCCGCGTTGGGGTCTGCCTTGGACTCGTTTGGGCCCTGGAACCAGCGAGGACCGTTGTAGGTACAGTCGGCCGCTGGCCCGAATAGCAGGTCTCCATGACAGCCCCGACCGAATCCCGATTGATACTGATAGGCCATCAGACCCTGGGTCACCTGCCCATTCTGAACGAACCCGGCAGGCACCCCGAATCTTGCCGCTAGAGTTGCGTCGGCGGTGGCGGCAGGGAAGGATGCGCTACCCACCCTGGCGTCGTTGGTATCCACCGGCTGCAGAACCGGGATGGTAACGGTGTCCGGCGCACCGTCGGCTGAGCTGGTCGCGTAGGTATACGTGACCGGAATGCCATTACGGGCGTCACCTAGTCCCAGTCCAACAAGCGTGGCGCTGAAGCTACCTCCGCCGGAGAAAATGGTCTGGGCAAACTGACCGGCAAAGCCGATAGCCACGTTGTCGGCCGGGGGCTGTTTCGTGCTGAACACGCCGGTTACGGGGTCAATCGAGGGTACTGGCTGGCTCGTACTCAGGTTGACCCCTCGGCCCTCGATCGACTGGGTCAGGGTCGCCGTTGTTTGGAAGTTCGCAGCTGGACTCTGCGGTACAACTGGCTTCGCAGTGCGAGGCGACTCCAGCGTGGAAGGCCCCGACTGGAAGGAGTTGAGGTCAAATGCGGTGACCGAATAAAAATAACGCAAGTTGCTCCTCACGCCGGTATCCAGAAAGGAGAACGGAACGCCGGTGTCCTTGAGCTCCGGGGCCTTGCCCGATGCCGAGCCGGTCAGCGCGGTGTCGGCGTTGAGGATCATCGCCTCCCTGGTGGCCAGTGGGGTACGGTCGCCCCGTTTGGCTTGGATGAGCGGACCCACCAGTGGGATATCGATCCTCACCGT
>JBJMPB010000205.1:0-3896 GCA_045803455.1 Gemmatimonadales bacterium
GTTCTTGAGAAGGCAGTTATGCCTCCAGCCTGCGACCCGGTGTTCCGGAGGAGCGTTCCTATGATGGTGATGAGAGTTCGAATGCTTAGACAAACCGCGCAACAGTATAGCTGCCGACCTGCTTACTCGCCACCTATACCCCGGTGTAGGTACCAGCGCAAATCTTCCCCGCGCTGTAGACTTGTAAGGAGCTTCTCAACCCGATCGACTCAGGTCTCATGGCCGTGCCCCACCTGCGTATCCCATTGTTCTTATTAATCTTAGGCGCCCCGGTTACGGCGATGGGTCAGACCCAGGCCGGCGACAGCACCCTCCAAGCACCCCGAGATAGCTCTCCAGCCCCGACCGATACTGCGGCGAACGGCGCCTCCACCGGTGACAGCGCGTCAGCGGATACCACCCGTTCGAGCTCCGACAGCTCTCGGCCGGAGACCAGGGAGAACGCTGCCGGGGCACCTGGCGAGCAGGGGGCCTCAGATACCACCCGGGTACGTGGAGCGGTGGACTCGACCCAGCCGGCTCCGGCAGCCACGCCGCTGCCCAAAGACAGTATCCTGAGTACGGCCTGCACTGGTTTTGCCGGCCCGGTGACCACGGCGCCGGACCTCCTGGTCGTCATCTTCACGCCGGAAAGCGGGCGAGCTGAGCGCACCGCCGCGGTCAAAAGCGTCAGAGGGAAGCTCCTCGGTCAAGTGGCTTCGGAGCCCGGCGCGTACTACCTCAGGGTGTCGTCGGGAGGCCAGGAATACCGGCTGAGAGCCGCCGCCGACCAGCTGATTCTACAGCCCCAGGTACGGCAGGTTGGGACCCGCGCCTGCCCAGCGGCTCCGCCGCCCGATACTACTCGCCCGAAACCGACTACTCAGCAGCTTCCCCAGCGTTGAGCCTCGCCCCGCTCTACTGGTCGGAAACGGCTGGGTGCGTGGCGCTGAGCTGAGCGGCAACTGGTTCTGCTGCTGCGGAAGATCGGGAAGCACCATCGTTCGGCCGGCATCCAGGAACCAGCATGGCCCCCAGAATGACAGCCAAGACAAACGCGAAACCCCGTGGGCCGGACAGCACAAACCCCTCCGTCGGTTCGTTCGGCAACCCGACCAGCATGGCCCGGCGCGTCAGTGCGCAATGGGCGGTAGCCTCGTGGCTTTGCGTCCCCGCCTTTCGGCGGGTTTGCCTTTGTCGCGACCCTCGCTAGAGGGTACGATCCTGCCGTGCAGTTATGAGTGGATGGGTCAGCGGGACGACGGCTGATCTCCAGCAGAAGTATCGGTATCTGTTTGAGCAAACTGAGGTCTGTAGGTGGCTGGGAAGCTATTGGTCGCAGACCGGCACCCCGGGCCGGGTTTCCTGCCGCCGTTGAGCGTCGGTGACCGGGGGCTGGGCCACAGGACCGAACCATATGACACAGCTCTTTCCGGGAAACCGGGCATGGGTGGCTTTTGCCGTCCAGCTCTGCGCATCCGCCGAAAGAATCCTGACCTGCACGTCCTTGTGCCACAGGTATTGGAGCGCCAGGTTCTGCGGCCGCTTGGCGTAGAACCCCTGCATTGCGAAGAACGTTTCCTGCGAGTGCGCCAGGTTTCTTAGGTCGACCTTCATGAGCACGCCGGGGTCCAGAGCATCCAGCGCATTCCCGCTGTCGAGTGCCGCTGACTGAGGTTCGGCAGCCGCTGCCGCCCCAGGAGGCTCAGCTGCCGGCGGGGAGGAGGGCTGCAATGTAGAGCCCCGTGCGTCGTCACAGACCGGGACCCCCTCGCGGCCACGTCGGCCGTACTTGACCGTCGCGGGCCTCCGCGCTCGACCGATGAAGATGACGCAGTCCCGCCCGGGCAGGCTGGTATGAGTACCCCTGGCTGCCAAACCGTCCCTGGAAATCCGCAGGAACCGTATTGTGGTGTTCGCGTCCGGCTTTAATCCCAGATGCGACAGGTCGTCGGTATAAGTGCCGTTCTCGGCGAAAAACGTCTCCTCGGCCACAACCAGGCGCCGGAGCGTCCCCCTGGTCTCGGTAAAGGCGGCGGCCGCAATCTCCGGGTCTACCCGGCTGCCATTTTGTGATGACTGGGTTGGACTGCTGCTGGAATCGACCGTGCTGTCCGCACGGGCGCGGTCCAGAGCCCGTCGCAGGTTGACATCACTACAGGCAGCCGAGAACAGAATGACTGCCAGTAGCAAGCCGAGCATTGACCGATTCACGTGCGGCTGTCCTTCCCCAGTGCGTCGGGTTAGCTGCGGATTGCGAGCCGTCGTTGATGATAGCTCGGTCGACGTGAATGGCCGTCCTTGCAGGCCATTACTGACCGGCGCTCAGACTCAGATCTCAGTTGGCCATTCGGCGCAGGCGACGGTGCAGCCTGCTCCCTCAAAAGCAAGAGAGCAGACGTAAGATGGACTCGGGCTTAAGGTGTGCAGCGTCCAGTGCGGGGAAGGAGTCCACTGATTCAACTCAGGCTGGTAGAGCAGGATGCCTTCGGGGAGCGTACCGACATCGATGTGATCCAGCTGAAGGGTCATTCCGCGCCCGTCCGCCTTGATATAGGCCTCCTTTCTGGTCCAGAGTCGCGCAAAGATCCGAGAGTACTCCATAGGATCGAGTGCCTCGAGCCCGGCCCGCTCGGACGCACAAAAGACCAGATTGGCAACTCCGGCGTCGGCCGCGTCGAGTGGAAGAACTTCTACATCCACTCCCAGTGGGCGATCACCGGCAACCGCCACGACGAGCGTCTCGGCGGCATGGGACACGTTGAAGTGCAGCTCGGAATGGGACAGGAGATACGGTTTCCCATTTCCGGTGTAGCCGAACCGGACCGCCTTCGGCGCCAGATCCAGGTAGCTCGCGAGAATTTGCCGGAGCAAACCACGTCCTGCCATGAAGCGCTGCTGATCGCGCTCGAAGTGAAAACGGGCGGCGCGAGCAAGCTCATTCTGATCCAGATAGGAGGCAAGTTGCGCCAGGCGGCCCCCCTCCACTTCCAGGTCCGCATGCCACAGGTGTACCTCACCCGCGGGCAAAGGGCGAGCTGAGATCGCCGCTTGGCTCCCCGCCGGCGCATGCGCAGTCATCAGGAGGAGGCCCGTGCCCGATCCAGACAGACTCTGAGCTGTCTTGCGAGCTCCTCGACCTGAGGCTCGTGCATCATGGTCATATGCTCCCCTGACACTTGGTGTACCTCGACCCCACCTTTGGCCACCCGGGCCCAGCCCAGGGTGCCTTCGGCGGAAGCCGGCGAGCCTGGCAAGCGGGCTTTGAAGAGCGTAACGGAGCCCGGGTACGGTGAAGGTCGATAACACCGGGCTGCCTGCTCCAGCGCTCGGGAAGGTTGCCGTAGAAGGGGAAGCACCGGACGACCCAGTTGGAGCGACCACCGGTATGCTTTGACGCCAAAGAGCCGCATGGTGATGTTCTCGGCCCGCTTTTGGAGAAACGCAGGGATCGCTCCATGCTCGAGGGCTGCGAGGCGTCGCACGTTCTGGGTAAAGAGCTTCCACCATTTCCTGGCACTCCTGGCAAGCCGGCGATGGTAGGGACTCACGCCGACGTTGCGGCATCGGCTATCGATCAGAGCAAGAAACGCCACCTCCTGGCCTGCCGCGACCAGCTGGCGGGCCATCTCGAACGTCAGCTCTCCCGCCCAGCAGTAACCACAGAGGAAGTAAGGCCCCGCCGGTTGTTCCACGCGCATCTGATGCACGTACTTCGCGGCCAACTCCTCGAATGTGGTGAGCACCGGCGGGTTTCCAGGGTCTAAGGCTAGCTCGAAGCCATGGATCGGGAGATCTGCTCCAAGCCGTGCCACTAACTCTCGGTACCGCATGAGCTGACCATCAACCACGTGCACCATGAATAGTGGTGGCCCCTGCCGCCCCGATTGCAGCACGACCGAGCCCCTCCCCGGTGG
>JBJMPB010000223.1:0-2865 GCA_045803455.1 Gemmatimonadales bacterium
CGACACCATCCCGGGGGTGCAGGTGGGGGAACCGAACGGCGACCACGGGGCCGGTGACCTCCACGGTCCCGGCATGCCCCCGGATCCAGCGGGCGAGGCCCCTCGCCTCAGCCACGACCAAGCCCGCGACCTCAAGAAGCTGGCACACGCGGCCTTCGGCTATGTCGAGGGCTCCCGGAAGCTGCGCCAGGACCTGGGCTTTGAGCCGGAGGAATCGCTCACCTTGCGCCACGTGGCGGCCCATGTCTCGGTGGCGCAGTACCAGACGTGCCTGGACGCCTACGGCCAGGTCTTGCGCCAGGCGGTCGAGCCCACGTTCAAGGGGGTGTGGTCCACGGCGGTGAATTTTGTCCTGTTGCCGCTCCCTGATACCAAGCTTGGTCAATACCCACCGCATGACAAACGATCCGATGATAGTCTTGGACGCCATGGACTTGGAGGCTGGGCGTACTGTCCACGGCGAAGTGCACGAGCATCACTGGCGTAAAGAGGGCAAACACCACAGCTGCCGTAGGCGTAGCCGTCAGGCCTTTGTTGCCGGGGATGTGCTGGTCATGCTCGCGGAGATAGAGCCGGACCTGCCGTTGAATCACCGTATACACCAGTAACCCCACGACGGTGAGCATGGCCAACGCCGCAATCCGTTCGGGTTTCTCCAGCCACACCGGGCTGATAGCCGCGGGATTCTTGAGCCAGCGAAAGCCCGGTTCCACGGTGATATGTTGTTCCTGATAGGCCTGGAGTATCTCGGCATCCGTACAGACTTCTGGCCGCACCGTGGTGGCCAGGACGGTCCACCCAGGCGCATCCTCGGAGGGGGCTACGGCCTCTGGGTGCACGACGAGGCGATAGCGGACCTCGACCTGTGGTGCTTCGGCCGTCGGCGGACGGCCGCGACGTGACCGCTTTTTGGGGGCGCTGACCGCTTCGACCTGATAGTGCAGGACATGGTAACGCCACGGCCGTGGCTTGCGCCCACGCCGCCCTTGGCCACGCCCGTCGTACTCTGCGATGGCCGCCTCGGCGTCGGCTGCACAGGCAAACCAGCGGGCTTCAACACGTTGGATATGCTCGGCGATACGCTCGGCTTCCTTGGCTTGGGTGGCGGCATACGCCGCCGCTGCCTGGTGGGCCAACTGGCTGGAGTGGACGACCAGAAAGCGTATGTCTGCCATGTCAAGGCGCCCGTCCGTGTACTCCACGGGCACGCGGCGGACGACGCTTTGCCCATGCCAGCGTCGCGGCGGCTCCTGTCGGGTCCGCCCAGGTTTTTCGAGCAATAAGGGTAAGGCACCGTGCTGCTGGCCCCACGCCTCCACCTCCTGACGCACCGCACACGTGCGCGGCACCAACGTGATCAGCCCCACGCCCTGCTCCAGACACAACCCCAGCGTGCGTTTACAATAAGCCTTACTGTCGGCCACAATGCCGTGCACTCCGTTGAGTCCGAGGGCTAAACATTCCTCAATCGCCACAGGGGTCTCGGTGCTGTCACTGGTATTACCATCGCGCAGGCCCATGCGCAGTGGGAGGCCATCACTGCTGACGCCGAGACTCAGGAGCACCTGCTTGAGATCATCATGCCCATCTTTGCTGTGCCCATAGGCCGGCCGAGGTGGGACAGGCCCTTTGACCGGGCGGGCTTCCTCCTCATAGGCTCCGTACAGGGTGATCGTCGTCGTATCCTGATGGAGCCAGGGGGTCGCGAGGGCATAGACTTCCAGAGCGTTGAGGGCGATCGCCCCAAACACGCGGTTGAGATTGGCGGCAAACAACGCGTCGAGGATCTGCCCTAGCCGGTAATCGTGGAGCGAGGCGCGCTGGAGGTCAGGCTGGAGCAGGGGTAACATCCCACGTTCCTCCAGACGTGCCCCCACCTTATAGAGGGCATGATGACCATCGAGAATCGCCAGGACCAGGGCCTCCACTCCCCGGCCACACGACAGGACATGCGCGGGGTGCGGAGGGCAGAAGGTATCGATGAGGGCAGCCACGTTGAGCTTGCGGACCACCCCTAGTACCAAAGGTAAGTGGGCCACGGGCCTGATCTGCTGAATCGTCATCGCCATGAGGCACCCTTTCTGCAAGTTTTGCTAGAGGTTGCATCATAGCCGATGTCCCCGTGACGCCATAGACCTGAACCCTGCCTGCGCAAAAAATCCTCGGATACGGCCACTACCCCTTGAACCTGGGCTCTTCTACCGTAATGGCTGGCTCATTAAAGAGGGCCTGCCAACCCCCTATGAATCGGCCATGAACAAAGTGCTGGCCGACGAAACCGGCCAGAAACTCGCGGCCCTGGGGATGGAACTCCTGGGGCTCTACGGCCCGCTCAAAGAAGGCTCGCGTTGGGCACCACTGCACGGCTACATGCAGCACCTGTACCAGACCACCATGGGACACACGATCGCCGGGGGCACATCAGAGGTGCTGCGTACCACCGTGGCCATTCGGGGCCTGGGACTGCCGCGTGAGCCGCGCGAGAGGAGCTGAGCGTATGGATTTTCGTCTGACCGAAGCCCAGGAATTGCTCGTACATACGGCGCGGGGCTTTTTTCAGCAGCACTGTCCGACGACGCTGGTGCAGCAGTTGGCGCTCGACCAGCGTGGTTTTCCTGATGCACTCTGGCGTCAGATCTCTACCCTGGGCTGGCCTGGACTGCTCATCCCTACTGATCTGGAGGGTAGTGACGGCTCGCTCCTCGATATCATCTTGCTCATCGAAGAAATGGGCCGCGCCTGCTTCCCCAGTCCCTACATCCAGAGCGCCGTGGTCGCTACGTCCCTCTTGCTCACGGCCGGAAGCCGCGCCCAACAGGAGCGCTGCTTGCCGGCGATGGCGCGTGGAGAGCGCATCGGCACGTT
>JBJMPB010000224.1:0-2972 GCA_045803455.1 Gemmatimonadales bacterium
GGACTCAGAGGCAAAGGGGTTACCTTCGAGCACTATCAGATGCCCGGGCTGACCCTCAGGGGCGACATACACGAGGGCGAGGGCATGCAGGCGGCTTGGTTCAAGGACCCCGACGGCAACATTCACGCGCTGGTCAGCGGCTGAGCATCCATGGTAACCGTCAAGGACATCCTCCAGGAGCTGGAACAAGAATCCCAGGCCACTCGTCGGGTGCTGGAGCGGTTGCCGGATAACCGCCTCCAGTGGAAACCGCATTCAAAGTCCATGAGCCTGGGCCAACTGGCCATGCACGTAGCGAATCTGCCCGGGGCCATTGCGGAGGTTTCGACCGCCCCATCATTCGATGTGAACACTCCCGTTCCCCGCCCCGAGGCGGACAGCACCGCCCAGGTTCTCGAAGCGTTCGAGGCCAGCATGATCCGAGCTCGGCAGATCCTCGAGGCTATGGACGACGCCGAGCTGGCTGCGCCCTGGCGGATGATGCAGGGAAATCGCGAGCTTTGGTCGATTCCACGCGGGGCGTTTCTCCGTTCCGTGATGCTGAACCACTGGTACCATCACCGTGGCCAGCTCACGGTTTACCTCCGGCAGACTGGGGTGGCACTGCCCGCGGTGTACGGAGACAGCGCCGATGAAAGGGTGATGCCAGGCTGATCCGCTCCGAAGCGCCGGCCATCTAGCCATGACTTCCACCAACCTTCCCACTCCCGCCGCCGCCGCCCCGGTTCCCACATCTGCGGAGGGAGCCCGCGAAGCGCCGCGCCGTGCCTACGACCGCTCGATTGTCGAAGGGCCGCTCGGCCGGGCCGTGTGGAACATCGCCTGGCCCACGATGGTCACCAACGTCATCGGAGGTCTCCAAGGGATCGTCGATCACGTGCTGGTCGGGCACCTGGTCGGTTATAAGGGCAACGCGGCCATCGGCGTGAGCTGGCAAATCATGCTGGTGGTGATCGTCTTCATCGGATCGCTGTTTACCGGGATGAGTGTGCTGGTGGCTCGGTTTGCCGGGGCGGGAGACCCGGAGAAAGTCGATCGGGTGGTGTATCAGGCGTTTCTTACCGCCATCTTCCTTTCGCTCGCGGTGCTGGCTCCCATTGGCTACTTCGCGTCGCCCTGGCTGCTCGATCTGGTGAACGCCGCGCCCGCGGTGAAGAGCGAGGCGCTGCCGTTTCTCCGGGTCATGTTCCTGTTCAGCAGCGGCATGCTGGTGTTCTTTATGCTGGGAGGCGCTCTCCGCTCCGCCGGCGATGCCCGGACCCCGATGATCCTCGGTCTGGTGCTGACCATTTCGAACCTGGCCCTGAACGTCATCCTGATTCGCGGCCTGGGGCCCATCCCCGCCTATGGCACTCTCGGATCCGCCATGGGAACGGTCATCGCCTCGGGAGTGCTCGCACTGTACGCGCTCTGGAAGCTGTGGACCGGTGGGTGGGTTGTGTCCTTTCCCCGGGCCCGCGGGCTGGGGCCCGACTGGCCCATTATCCGCTCGCTGTTTCGCTTTGGATTGCCCGCGGGAATTCAGGGGATAGCCATGAACATCGGCGGAGTGTTCATGCTCGGCTTCATCGGATCTCTGACGCAGAGTGCCGCGGCCCAGGCGGCGTTCGCTATCTCCTACACTCAGCTCTTCTCCCTGATCACTTGGACCTCGGTGGGCCTCATGGGTGCTGCTGCCGCGGTGGCCGGCCAGAATCTGGGCGCGGGCCACCCGGATCGGGCCGACCGCTCTGTCCACATCGCGGCGCGGTACGGTGTGGCCGGGGCAGCCCTGGTTGGCGTCTGCTTCCTCTTCTTTCCCCGCGAGCTGCTGGCCATCTTCGGTATGAAGGAGCCCGCCGTGGTGGAGATCGGCACTCAGCTACTCCGGATTCTGAGCCTCTCCGGGTTGCTGGTCGCCACTGCGCTGACCTATACCGGTGGACTCCAGGGGACGGGAGACACCAAGAGTCCGCTATACATCTCGATCATGTCCCAGATTCTGGTGCCGCTGGGCATCTGCTTCTTCATCGGCCACTTCGGCACACTCGACCCGATTGATATCTGGATCGCAATTCTGGTCGGTCATGCCACCCGATGCGCGTTGAGCGTAGCGCGCTTCAATCAGGGAAAGTGGCGCACCATCGCGGTGGACCTCGACGACGGGAGAAGGACGTCATGACTGCCAGGACCGAAACCGCCCCGACGATTGCCGAACGGTGGCGCTCCTGGACGCCGTATCTGCTCAGCCTTCTGCGGATCATCGGCGCCTTCCTGTTTATCCAGTTCGGCACCGCCAAGCTCTATGGCTTCCCCGCCCCGATCATGCCAGGAGGTGGAACGGCCCCGTTCGGCAGCCTGGTCTGGTGGGCCAGCGTCCTTGAGACCTTCGGTGGCTCTCTCCTGCTGGTCGGGCTCTACACTCGCCCGGTGGCCTTTCTCCTCTCCGGCGAAATGGCCATCGCTTACTTCAAGGGTCATGCTCCTCAAGGATTCTGGCCGGTTCTCAATCAGGGACATCCGGCGATCATGTTCTGCTTTCTCTTCCTCTATCTCTCCGCCGCCGGCGCCGGCCCCTGGAGCCTCGATGCCTTGAGGAACCGAGCTCGGCTGAACCGCAGACCGACACCCTAGAAGCCCGCCGACATCCATGGTTTATCTGCTCGCGCTGGGCTCAGCGCTGTTCTATGGTGCGGCCGACTTCACGGGCGGATTGACCAGCCGGCGAGCCGGGGCCATTCCGGTCGTGGTGATTTCCCAGTTCAGCGGCATGCTGATGCTGGCGCTCCTTCTCCCTGTGCTTCCTTCGGCCTCTCCTTCACGCGACGATCTGCTATGGGGTGCCGCTGCCGGACTGACCGGAGGCATCGGGGTTGCCCTGCTCTATCGCGCACTCGCCATCGGCACCATGGCTGTGGTCGCTCCGACGACGGCCGTCTGTGCCGTCGCCATTCCAGTGCTGGTTGCTGTGTCTTTGGGTGAGCGCCCGGTTC
>JBJMPB010000240.1:0-2647 GCA_045803455.1 Gemmatimonadales bacterium
CCACGTGCTGCCTCGATGCGCGCCCGGCTACCCGATGTACCCGAACGTCCTGGCAGTCCCAGGCGGGGAGCGGTCGATGGCCTTCTGCGACGACCTCGCCCACGCCTGGGTCCGAGCTACCTGGTGACCTGGAGACGGCGGCTCACTTGCTGAAGCCCGCCGTCAGGCCGCTGACCAGCTGGCGCCGGCCGAGCACGTAGAGCACGATCACCGGCAGCGTGGCCAGCACCACCGAGGCCAGCACGGCCGGGATGTCGACCTGGAACTGGCCCTGGAATGCCTGCAGGGCCAGCGGCAGGGTCCGCTGGTTGGGGCTCTGGGTCAGGATCAGCGGCAGGATGAAGCCGTTCCACACGGTCAGCCCGTTGTAGATCGACACCGTGACCAGCGCGGGCCGGACCAGCGGGAAAGCCAGATACCACAGCGTTCCCCACTCGCTGGCGCCGTCCAGCCGCATCGACTCGAACAGCTCCTTGGGCACGTCCCGGATGAAGTTGGCCAGGATCAGCACCGACAGCGGGATGGCGAAGGCGATCGAGGGCAGGATGATCGCCAGCAGGGTGTCGTAGAGCTTCAGCCGGATGATGATCAGGAATACCGGGATGACGACCGCCTGCAGCGGCAGCGCCAGGCCGGCCAGGAACAGCACCGTCGTCCAGCGCAGGAACCAGCCGCTGCCCCGGACGATCGCGAAGGCGGCCATGAAGGAAATCGTCACCGCCGGGATGATGGTGGCCACGGTGACGATCACGCTGTTCAGGAAGTAGCGCGGGAAGCTCGACTCGAACACCGTCCGGTACGGCTCCAGGCTCGGGTCCGTCGGCGGCTTCATCGTGTTGGTGACGAAGTAGGTGGACTGGTCCTTGAAGCTGGTGATCACCACCCAGTAGATCGGGATGATCACGATCGCCAGCCAGAGGAACGAGGCCAGCCCGCCCCCCCAGTTCGGCCGCTCCCCATTGCCCGACCGGAACAGCTTGCGCCTGGATCTCTTTGGGGCACTGGACAGGTGTTCCATAGGCGCTTCGGGGTCCATCGTGGTCGCCATCTCAGGCCCCTTCCAGCTGGCTGTCCGAGGCGCTGCCGCCACCGATCCGGCGGAACAGCAGGGAGAGCCCGAGCCCGATCAGCACCAGGATCACCGCGATCACGCTGGCCGGCCCCATCTGGTTGCCGCGGAAGCCGCGGATGTACATGTCCAGCGCGAGCACCCGGGTGGAGTCGCCCGGACCGCCCGCGGTGAGTATCCAGATCAGGTCGAAGAAGGTCAGCGAGCCGACCACCATCAACGTGGAGGAGGTGACGATCGTGTACCTGAGCGTCGGCAGCGTGATGCTCCAGAACTGGCGGACCCGGCCGGCCCCGTCCAGCTGGGCCGCCTCGTACAGCGAGCGCGGGATCTGCCGGATCGCGCCTTGGTAGAGCAGCGAGTGGAACGGCACGAACTGCCAGGAGACGATGAAGATCAGCACGCCCATCGCGAGCCGTCCCTCACCCAGCCAGTCCTGCTGCAGCAACGGGATGCCCAGGCCGGCGCCGAGCCCGAAGTTCGGGTCGAGCAGGCCCTTGTAGGTGATCGCCACCGCCGCGGAGCTGAACAGCAGCGGGATGAAGTAGAAGACCGCCAGCCATTCCCGGTACCGCTGGTGACCGGCCAGGAAGGCGCCGATCAGGATGCTGGCCGGGGTCTGCACCGCCCAGGAAAGGATCATCACCAGGAACGTCACGTAGAGCGAGTGCCGTAGGCCGGGGTCGGCCAGGACCGACCGCCAGTTGCTCAGACCGGCCGGAGTGATGTCGCCGATCCCGCTCCAGTTGCTGAAACTCAGGTAGAAGACGCCGATCAGCGGAACGACGCCGAAGGCGACGAAGAACACCAGGGCCGGGACGGCGAGGTAGGCGACCCGGCCGCTCCCCCCGGCCTGCGAGGCTCCCTTGCGGGGGAGGCCTGCCTCGATGCCGGGCGGAGCGGCGATGGTCACGGTTGCTTCCTCGCTCTCACGTCCCTCGCTTCTGCGCAGCTCATTGCCCGATGACCTTGTTCAGGTTGTCGGCGAACTGCTGCGGGGAGACCTGCAGCTGGAACAGCTTGGCGATGTTGTCCAGCAGCACCTCGGAGGCGGCCGGGCTGAGCGCCTGGTCCCACGACTGCGCGAAGACCTTGGCGTTGGCCGAGGTGTCGTAGATGTACTTCAGCCACTCGGCGTCTTTCGCGTTACCGAACTTCGAGTCGACGCCCTTGACCACCGGCACCGAGCCGTTGCCCACCCAGCCCTGCTGGGTGGCGTCGGAGTTGGCCTCAGTGGCGAAGAACTTCTTCGCCACCTCCGTCTCGGCGTCGCTCGCCTTGGAGGAGATCGACAGGTACTGGCCGGGGTTGCCGACGGTGTCGCTCGGATCGCCCTTGCCGCCGTCGACCGGCGGGAAGTTCATGTAGCCGAGGTTGCCGCCGGAGACGAAGTCCCCGCCCTGATCCTTCATGCTGCCGTAGGTCCAGGCGCCGTGCACCATCATCGCGGCCTTGCCGGTGTAGAGCAGCGCCTGGTCGGCGTTGTTGTCGGCCGCGATGGAGGAGAAGCCCTTGCTGAAACCCTTGGCCTTGACCAGCTCCTGGGTCTTGGTCAGCGCGTCGATAGCGGCCGGGTTC
>JBJMPB010000392.1:0-2661 GCA_045803455.1 Gemmatimonadales bacterium
GCCGCACTGCTGCTGGTGCTGCCGGTCCGCGCGGTGGCGCAGGGCTCACCGCCACCGCACGCTCGTGCCCGCGCGGTCGGTGTAACTCCGGGAACTCTCGACCCCGGACCCGGCAATTCCATTACCGACGTTCCGGGAGTCCGGGTCGGTCAGACGACTGTGGTGCGGGGGGACACAGTGCACACGGGCGTTACCGCGGTCCTTCCCCACCCGGGCAATCTTTTTCTGGACCGAGTTCCCGCAGCGATCGTTGTCGGGAATGGATTCGGCAAGCTGCTGGGCAGCACCCAGGTTAACGAGCTGGGAGAGCTGGAGACGCCCATCCTTCTCACCTGCACCTTGTGCGTCTGGAAGGCCGGGGACGCCATGGTGGAATACCTGTTGGAGCTCCCCGGCATGAGCGACGTGCGCTCGATCAACCCGGTTGTGGGCGAGACCAATGACGGGTACGTGCTCAACGCCATCAGGAGCCGTCCCATCGGCCGGGACGATGTACGCCAAGCGCTCACCCGGACGTCGATCGTCGTGGAGGAGGGGAGTGTCGGTGCCGGTGCGGGGACTGTGGCTTTTGGCTGGAAGGGCGGGATCGGCACGTCCTCCCGAGCGGTTGCCGATTCGGGCAGTCGCTGGACGGTGGGAGTGCTGGTTCAATCCAACTTCGGTGGCGACCTCCATATTCTCGGCGTGCCCATCGGGCGCGCGCTGAACCGCCGAGGCGTGCGGCAGCAGGGCAAGCCGCAGGGGTCGAAAGGCTCCATCATGATTGTGGTGGCCACCGATGCCCCGCTTTCAGACCGGAATCTTCGGCGGCTGGGTACTCGGGCCCTCATCGGGGTAGGCCGAACCGGCTCCTCCATGGACAATGGGTCGGGTGATTACGTGATCGCCTTCTCGACCAACCCGGAGGTCCGGCGCCGAATGGGTGAGCTCCGGCGAAGCTCGCCCGAGTTGGGCAACGACGCTATGTCGGGGTTGTTCCAGGCCGCAGCCGAGGCCACCGAAGAGGCGATCTACAACTCTCTATTTATGGCAACGACCGTATCCTCCAACCGAGGAACGGTGGAAGCCCTGCCCGTGCCGGAAGTCATCAGGCTGCTCCGCGCTCGTGGGGCTCTACCGGGTGTGTCAGCTTCGCCGTGAAGGCCTCCGATCACTTCTCGGTGGTTGCTGATGCCTATGCGCTGCGGCGGCCGGCTTACCCGGACGAGCTGTTCGCCTTCCTGGCTGGCGCAGTCGCCGGACATGATTTGGCGTGGGACTGTGCCGCGGGAAGCGGTCAGGCCAGCATCCCGCTCACCCGGTATTTCCGGCGGGTGATCGCGACCGACAGCAGTAGCGCGATGCTAGCAAAGGCGCCGGTCCACCCCTCGGTCGAATACCGCCGGGGCAGCGCCTACGACAGTGCGCTGGAGGCAGGCAGCGCAGACCTGGTTTCCGTTGCTCAGGCCTTGCATTGGTTCGAGCGGGAACGGTTCTACGCTGAGGCGCACCGGGTACTCAAGCCAGGCGGAATCCTGGCCGTCTGGACCTACGGAGCCTGTGGGTGTTTGATGAGCGGCCCGGACGGCAATCAGCTAATCGAAGACCAGGCGGTGACCGCCGTCGTAACCCGGTTCTACCATGAAGTGGTGGGTCCGTACTGGCCTCTCGAACGGTGCCACGTAGAAGCCGGGTACAGCACCATCAGCTTTCCCTATCCTGAGCTCGATCACCCGGACTTTCAGATGCAGCAGCACTGGACTCTGGACGAGTTGCTGGGCTACATCGGAACTTGGTCCGCGACGCAGCTCTACCGGGATGCAACGGGATCGGACCCGATACCCGAGCTAGGACGCGAGCTGCAGCGCCTGTGGGGCGATAACCGGAGCTCCCGGCTGGTCCGCTGGCCCCTGACCCTGCGGGTCGGGCGGCGCCCGGAATAGACCGGGAACCCCTGGCTCCGGACCAAACCGCCCCCGGTTCACGGGGTGGTGACGAATCTCGCCCGGCATTACATTGGTCCCGTCCCTCAACAAGACCAGATATGCAGACCCTCGACGAGTTCTCCCACTCCTCGCCGACCCGCGCCGGTGCTGGTGTAAACGTGTTGGTGGTGGACGACGAGACCGCCGTGCGTCGGTTTGCTGTGCGAGTACTCCAGCGTGACGGATACGACGTGCTCGAAGCCGCGGACGGGCACCAAGCACTCGAAATGGTCCGGGCAGGACAGGCAGCGGTCGACCTGATCGTCTCGGACATCGTGATGCCTCGCATGAATGGCGTCGAGCTGATGCAGGCCGTGGCCCAGTCCCACCCCCAAATTCCCGTGGTGCTCATGTCCGGCTACGCTACTGCGGCGCTCTCGGAGCTCGGCATCGCCACGCCCTGCAGCATTCTCCCCAAGCCCTTTCCTGCCGAGCGCCTCCTGGCTGAGGTTCACCGCTGTGTGCACAGCCGCGGCGGAGGTTCCAGCGCCGCGTAGGCGCCAGCTGGCTCTGCTCCACTCCCAACCGTTCGTCTAGTTCTTCACTCTTCGGCCCCCGCCATTGGCGCGGGTATTGCCGAACCTTCCGTCGTTGAAACGCTCTGGCTCACGGTTGTCACCGGTTTGAGGGTGCAGCCCATTCATACCGGCGGCTCTCAGTCGAGTATTCGTTCGGCTCCTACGAGCTAACACGACAC
>JBJMPB010000243.1:0-3665 GCA_045803455.1 Gemmatimonadales bacterium
GACGCCACCCTCCGGAAGAACCAGCTTGCTTCCGGCTTTCTGCATCAGCTCCCGAGCCAAGTCGAGGCGATCAGGCTCCACCAGGGAGTTGCCGGTTTCGAGCCCCATCGCCTTGAAGAAGGTGCAGGCCATGGCGCCACCGAGGAGAATCTCATCGACCTTGGGCAGCAGCGCCTCGATCAGATCGATTTTGCCGCTGATCTTGGCTCCTCCCAGTACCGCCACGAACGGCCGCTTGGGGTGGTGCAGTGCCTCCCCCAGATAGCGAAGCTCCCGCTCCATGAGAAACCCGGAGACCGCTGGTTTCAGGATCCGGGCAATGGCTTCGGTGCTGGCGTGGGCCCGATGAGCGGAGCCGAACGCATCATTGACGTAGAGGTCGCCCAGCGCGGCAAACCGCTGAGCCAGATCAGCGTCGTTCTTCTCTTCGCCGGGATAAAACCGGGTGTTCTCTGCCACTGCCACGCCGCCCCGAGGCAGCCGCCTGGTCACGGTGGCGGCGTCGCTCGAGGTTGGGTCGGGCAGAAAGGTGACCGGAGACCCCAACAGCTTTTCCAGGGCGCGCACCACCGGCTGCATGGAGTATTTGGCATCCGGTCCGTTCTTGGGCCGGCCGAGATGTGAGAGCAGCACCAACCGGGCGCCCCGCTCCCGGAGGTATTTGATGGTGGGCAGCGCGGCCCGGATGCGGGTATCGTCGGTGACCTTGCCGTCCTTGAGTGGAACGTTGAAGTCCACCCGCACCAGCGCGCGACGGCCTTCCAGCGATGACTTGTCCAGCGACTCGAGCGAGCGCTTCACCGGGTGTTCCCGATATAGCGCAGCAGGTCAACGCACCTGGCCGAGTAGCCCATTTCGTTGTCGTACCACGAGGTGACATTCACCAACGTGCCGTTGACCACGTTGGTCGACATCGCGTCCACCGTGCTCGATTGTAGAGACCCGATGTAGTCCACCGAGACGAGAGGCTCTTCACTCACCGCGAGCACGTCCTGCAGCGGCCCGGACTTGGCGGCCTCGCGGAACGCCGTATTGACCTCGTCGGCCGAAGTGGCCTTCTGCACTACGCAGGTCAGTGCAACGACGGAGACATCAGGCGTGGGCACCCGGAGGGAGACGCCATCGATCTTCCCTTTGACCTCCGGGAGCACCAGCGACGTGGCCTTGGCGGCTCCGGTTGTGGTCGGAATGATCGAGAGGGCGGCCGCACGGGCCCGCCGCAGATCTTTGTGGGGCAGATCGAGAATCTGCTGATCGTTGGTGTACGAGTGGATAGTCGTCATGAAGCCACTGACGAAGCCGAACCGATCCAGGATCACCTTCACCACCGGAACCAGACAGTTGGTGGTGCAGCTCGCATTCGAGATGACGTGATGCTTGGCCGCATCGTACGACTGGTGGTTCACCCCATAGACAATGGTGATGTCTTCCTTCTTGGCCGGCGCGGAGATGATGACCTTCTTGGCCCCGCCCTTGAGATGGAGCGCAGCCTGGTCCCGATCGGTGAACCGCCCGGTCGACTCGAGCACGATGTCGACGCCGAGATCTTTCCAGGGGAGCTTGGCGGGATCCTTCTCGGAGAGCACCCGGATGGAATCGCCATCCACGCAGATGCCGTCGGATTCAGGTGTCACGTCTCCCTGAAAGTGACCGTGGACGGAGTCGTACTTGAGCAGGTGGGCGAGCGTTCTGGTGTCGGTCAGGTCGTTGACCGCGACGAAATCCAGGTCGCTGACCCGCATGGCCTTGGCGGCGCGGAGCACGTTCCGACCGATCCGGCCAAAGCCATTGATGCCGATGCGAATGGGCATTGCTCTCCTCTTAGTAGTCGCGAGTCCCGAGTCGCGCTTCTCGCGCCTCGTCGTCCTGATCGCAGCCAGGCATCCGCTCAGTCATGAGCCAGCTCCTGGCTCGCCCGGGCAAACGTCACCGCTTCGATCCGCCCGGCGCCAGCGGCGGCCAACGCCGCTCCAGCCGATGCCAGCGTGGCGCCGGTGGTGAACACATCGTCCACCAGTACTACGTCCACCCCGGTCACGTCCGCCGCCCGGAAGGCCTCCGCCACGTTGGCGTGGCGCGCCTCGGGAGTGAGCGCGGTCTGGGTCGGCGTCTCTCGCACCCGCCGGAGCACATTGCACCGGACCGGCGCTCCGGTGAGCGCGCCGAGGGCTGTGGCAATCCGCTCACTCTGATTGTACCCCCGAGTCCTGAGACGCCGCGTTCCCAGTGGTATCGGTAACAAGGATACCCCCGCAGTCAATGGCTCGAGGTGCCGCATGGCCAACGCCAACGCCTCTGCAGCCCGGCTCCAACCTTCGTACTTCAGCTGGTGCACCGCGGCTCTCGCTGAGCCCTCCAGCCACACCGCGCTGCGGACGCGGGAGAGCCCGGCAGGCCATTGCTGACACAGTCGGCAATCGAGATTCCGTAGGCTGGGCTGCCCGCACCGGTGGCACAGCGGATGGGGCACGGGACGCCAGCGCGAGCGGCACACACTGCAGATGAGGCTGTCATTCTCCCGCTCGGGCACCGGCTCTTGGCAAAGCAGGCAGGCCGGCGGCAGCAGCCAGCGCTCGATTTGGGCAAGTGTGTCCCTAACGGAGTGCGACATTCACCGCTGCCCGCATGACCTCGACCGGAGCTCGCTTGCCAGGAAACCAACGCTCGAAAGCCGCCGCCCCCTGGGCCACCAGCATGGCGCGGCCGTCCGCGGAACGGCGAACCCGCGGCCGCACGCTGCGGATCCAGCTGGTCTCGCCGGGCGCATATACCATGTCGAAGGCCACGTCCGCCCGGGGAAACCGGCCCACGTCGATGGGAAGAGGATCTTTTGGGTTGAGCCCCAGGGGGGTGGTGTTGATCAGCACCCGGCAGCTTGAGGGATCGGCCAGCGCAACGCCGCGTGATCCTATCCAACTCTCGAAGTCACTCTGCCGGCGCGGATCCCGGGAACCGACTGCAATCGGTACCCCATGCTGCGCCGCGGCGACCGCCGCCGCCCTCGCCCCTCCGCCGGTGCCCTGGATGAACCACGGCTCTTGCTTCACCTCGAGGTGGTGCAACGCCTCCAGCAGACCGGGCACGTCGGTGTTGTCGCCGACCGTCTTGCCGTCCTCGTTCCAGAAGGTGTTGCAGGCTTCTACGGTCTGCACCAGCTCACGGGAGGTGTCGACCGAGCGAGCGGCGATCTCCTTGTGAGGAACCGTCACGTTCCCGCCCCCGCCCGCGTGGGCAATGCCCCGGAGCAGAGAACCGAGGTCTTCCGCCCGGCAGCGAAGAGGCACGTACACCGCGGTCATTCCGAGGGCGCGGAAGGCGGCATTCTGCATGGCGGGAGAGAGGGAGTGTGAGACCGGGTTTCCCAGAATAACGAGGACCCGGGAATTGCCGCTGATCACCGCACGGTGCCGGCCACCCGGCTGACCACCCCGCCGATCAGCTCCTGAAGCTCATCATAGGTCTGACGGTAGCTGGCAAGATCGGAGCCGAATGGGTCGCTCACCTCGACGCGGCCCGCTTCCCGTCCGGCGTAATCGCCCAGAACATGGACCTTCTCTTCTCCGCCGAGCTCTGCCACCCGGGCGCGATGGTGACTGGACATGGTGAGAATCAGGTCGGCGGCCTTGACCGCCTCGCGGGTAAGCAGCTGCGCACGATGGCTGCTG
>JBJMPB010000259.1:0-2971 GCA_045803455.1 Gemmatimonadales bacterium
ATAGGGGTTTTGGATCTCATCTGGGCTTCCCTCCTTGAGGAGTGCGAGGAGTTAGGTGGGGTGAATTGGGAGTGGCAGGCGGCGGACGGAGCGATGGGCAAGGCGCGTTTCGGGGGGATCTCGTTGGCCCCAACCCCACCGACCGGGCCAAGAATGGGGTGAAAAGGAGTATCCTGGTCGAGGCCGACGGAGGGCCGCTTGCGGTGGTGCTCGCCGGAGCGAACGTGCGCGACGACAAGCTGCTGGAAGCCACGCTGGAGGCGGTGGTAGTAGAGCGGCCCCGTCCTACCGAAGAAGCGCCCCAGCACCTGTGTTTGGACAAGGGCTACGACAGCAAAGCGGCCATGAAGATCGTGAACGACAAGGATTACATCCCCCACATCCGGAGGATCGGCGAGGAGAAACTGGACACCGAGGGCCAGAAGCGCTACCCGGCGAGGAGGTGGGTGGTGGAACGCATGCTGGGCTGGCTCTCGAAGTGCCGGGCGATCCTGGTTCGCTACGAGAAGAAAGCCGCCAACTACCTGGGGCTGGTCAAGCTAGCTTGCATCCTACTTTGGTATCGTCGTCAGCACCGTCTATCACTTTTGAGATAGTAAGTCCTCCGCACTCTTGGGACCATCCTCCAGCAGGTCTCCGATCCCCAGGGTGGCCACGTGGATCGCCTGGGAGGCCTCGTAGGCGTTCGTCATCCGCGACAGGGTATCCCTACCAGCGTATATAGCTCACCTGCAGTCATTCCGCTCCTCCTTACCTGGGCTCGGCTTCCAGGATGCTGAACGGCGACTGCGTCGGGAAAACACGTCGAAGCTCGAAGCCTGCGTCCGCCAAAAGTTGGCGGAATTCGGGTTCGGTACGCTCGCGGCCGCCCGATGTGAGCACCAGCATCTGTAGGTCCAGGCGTGCCGACTGCCATGCCACGTCCCCCGCCTCCAAGCGCTCCGGCAGCACCTGCTCGATGATCAGCAGCGTCGCCCCAGGCCCCATTGCCTTGCGGCACTGCGTCAAGATGGCCATGGCGCGCTCATCGTCCCAATCATGAATGATGTACTTTAGGATGTAGGCGTCGCCACCGGTCGGCACGGATTCAAAGAAGTTGCCTCCGACAACCTTACAACGGTCCGCCACGCCCGCCCCGGATAGGACGGATGCCGCGTCGGCGACGACGTACGGCAGGTCGAAGAGGATGCCCCGCACGCCGGGGTGGGCCTGAAGGATGGCGGCCAGCAGCGGGCCGACATTGCCACCGACATCGACAATGGTGTCGAACCGAGCATAGTCATAGGCCGCGACCAGCGGGGCGGTCGTGAGGCGTGCCATCGCGGTGAAGAAGGCGTGGTGGATGGCTCCCGCCTCCGGATGCTGCCCCCAGTACTCAAAGACTTGCATACCGAATTGGTGCTCGAAGGCCGACTGTCCGCTCCGGACGCTGTGCAGCAAGTCGCCCCAGCTGCGCCAGTACCACTCCCCCGCCCGGAAGCGGACGTAGTCCCGGATCGAACCCGGGACGTCGGTACGCAGCGGTGTGCCAAGCGGTGTGAGACTGACGCGACCGTCCGCCTCCTCCGCCACAACACCGAGGGCCGCGAGCGCACGCACGAGTCGAGCGAGCGACGGAGCGTGCACGCTTGTGGCGGCCGCCAAGTCCTCGACGTGCCGCGGGCCGTCGGCGAGCAGGTCGGCGAGGTTGAGCTGCGCCGCGACATGGACGACCTGCGCGCGGGGGTAGTCAGTGATCACCTGCAGCAATGCTGCCGGGGAGGGAGGCGAATCCGGGCTCATGGGCACTCCTCTTCGTGAACGGCGCGATCCCCGCGAAGGCCGCAACTACCCGCGCAGTATAGCCCATTCGACTCGGTCTCTTTTTCAGCAGCCTGCTTGACCTCCATCCGCAGCTCATGGAGAGGGACGCCGGCTAGTTTCCGGGTCGCCATCGGCACCTTTGCGGTGACCGAATGTCACCGCCACGTAGTTCTGAGATAGTTACTTAGTCCAGAAGGAAGGGTAATAGTGTCAGATCTCGACCTGGTAGCAATGCCGAACAGCGAGAGCAAGTTGCATGAGCTTCAAGCCCGCCGGTCGCAGGTTGGAATCCTGCCGGCGCGCCGCGTGTAAGAGGGTTGGCGGAGGTAGGGTAATACCATCGAGCGTTTCGGGGTGGATGGGCCTTTTGTTGGTGACCTAACCCACTAGTACTCCCAATTGGCCGGCGCCTGCCAAGATTGCTATGGTAGATTCATGTTCTGGGAATCGAGAGGTGCGTAAAATATTACTCAAACGACTGATGTACCAGGGCCGCGCTAGATGCCATCATTAGGGCAGTGGCGCACTTTGCTGGAAGGCGTAGGACCATGACGTTGCCAAACGAGGAGCGGGGGCTGGCACCCCAGGATCTGGGGATAGGCCGCCTCTTCGAGAGAGTCCGGGATGCCATAATCGTCGCGGACGCCAACACCGGCAGGATTGTCCTGTGGAACCCGGCCGCAGAACAGATCTTCGGTTACTCTAGTGCTGAGACGATGGGGATGAGCGTGGAGGAGTTGGTCCCTGATTACCTCAAGGCACGCCACCGGGCGGGCATTGCCGGTTACCGCGAAACGGGCCACGGTAACTACATCGATTCCGACACGATGCTGGACTTACCTGCCGTGTGCAAGACCGGCGAAGAGATTCGCGTCGAGATGACCCTGAGCTCCATAGAGCCCGTGCGCGAGACTGCGGCTGAGGGACGCTTCGTGCTGGCAATCTTGCGAGATGCCACCGACCGCAAACAGGCCGAGGAGAAGCTGCGCGAGAGCGAGGAACACTACCGGCTGGTTGCCCGGGCCCTCAACGAGGCGATCTGGGACAGCGACTTTTTGGCCGACAAGCAGACGTGGGATGGCGCGTTCGAGACCATGTTCGGTTACCCCTTGCGAGAAGAAACGAACGCTGCGTGGTGGGAGGAGCGCATACACCCGGAGGACAGGGA
>JBJMPB010000282.1:0-2868 GCA_045803455.1 Gemmatimonadales bacterium
GGACACCACCGTTGCCGCTGATACTTCCCACGTCGGCCAAGAGGGCGTGATCAGCGTAGACACCACCAGGCAGCAGTAAGAAACAATCTACGGGTAGGTGGGCCGCAACCGGCCCACCACCCTTCAGTACTTTGGCGGTAAGGTTCGATACCGATCCAACAGCTCGGTCTGCCGGCTGACCAGCGGAATCTCTTTCCCCCGGATAAACAGGTGATCCACCCGGCTGGAAAACTCCAGGGGATCTCCGGTCCAGACCACCACGTTGGCCACCTTTCCCAGGTCCAGCGATCCATAGCGATCGGCCACGCCCGCCACCTCCGCTGTCGACAGCGTGATCGAGCGCAGCGCCTCGTCCCAGCTCATTCCGTTTCGGACTTCGTTGCCCGCCGCCTGGCGCAGATCTCTGAACAACGCGGCGTCCTGTTGTGCCACCCCGATCTTCACTCCCGCTTTCCAGAGGAGTGTGGCATTGTCCAGTCGGGCATTGAGCGCGTCGAACCGGGGCACGTCGGTGAGCGGTTCCAGCAGCACCGGCACCTTCGCCCGGGCCAGCTCCGGCGCCACCTGCCACCCTTCGGCGCCGCCCCAGATCACCATCCGGAGATTGAACTCCTGCCCGATTCGGAGCGCGGTCTCGATGTCGCTCCGACGGTTGGCGATCACGAACAGCGGCAGCTTCCCTTTGAGCACCGGCAGTAGCGCCTCCAGCTCTTCGGCCGGAGCGGCCAGCGGCTGCATCTGGGCCTTTCGGAAGTCGTCTTGGCGCTTTTCGTACTCCAGCGCATCCCGCAGAACCCGCCGCAATCGTTGGGTGGCGCGGGCCCGGCTTCCGCCGCCGGATCCCTTGCCGCCCAGGCCCAGGTCGGCCATCATCGCCACCGGCGACTGGGCCACCATGTCCTCGATCCGGTCTCCCGCCAGATCGATCAGCACCGCCTGTCCCGGGATGAGGCCCAGGGCGGGCTTGCTGATGGAGCTGGTGACCCCCTCGAGCCGGGCCACCGGGATCGCCATGCTGGCCGGGTCGAGCCCCTCGGCCACGTTGAACGAAGGCTTCACGTCTCCGCTCGCGGTGTCCTCCTGGGTTTCAAGCTGGGCCCCGATATCGAACAGCTTGAGGCCCAGGGTGGAGCCGCCGTGAATCAGACCGGGCGTGATCCAACCGCCCTTGGCATCGATTCGGGCGGCCCCGGAAGGGATCTCGACCGATGCACCCAGGGCGGCAATCTTCCCGTCCCGCAGCAGCAGCGTTCCGTTCTCGATCTTGGGCCCGGAGACGGGATAGATCGTGCCGCCGGTAATAGCGATGGTCTGGGCAGCTGCCAGTCGCCAGACCCCAGTCATCAGCCAACCAGCGAGCAGTGCCGTCACAACTGTCCGCCCGTCCGCCCGTCCGCCTCTCCGCCTCTCCGCCCGTCCGCCCGTCCGCCTCATTGCCCCACCCCGGGAGCGCCCGTACCAAGATTGAAGTCGGTATCGATCCGCCGCTTCGAATCGCTTCGGTCGAATACCAGCCAGCCCTCGTTGTACACCCGCTCGGCCTTACTGTAGACCGAGAAAGGGTCGCCCGACCAGACGACCACGTCTGCCGACTTGCCCGGCTCGAGCGTCCCCGTGGTGCTGTCGATGCCGAGGGCCCACGCCGGATTGGCGCTGAGCCAGCGAATGGCCTGCTCCCGGGTGATGTTGATGCCCGCATTACGGCCGGCGTACATCGCCTTGGCTGCCTCCTGGTTGAGCCGCTGAATCCCCTCTTCGCTGTCGGAGTGGATGATCGCGCGGGCGCCGGCCTGCTGTAGCAGGGCAGCGTTCTGGGGAATGCCGTCGAGCGACTCCATCTTGAAACCCCACCAGTCGGCCCAGACCGCGCTCGCTACGCTGTCCCGGGCCAGCAGGTCGGCGATCTTGTATGCCTCGACTGCGTGGTGGAAGGCGCGGATGTGAAAGCCGAACTCCCGGGCGAGATCCAGCATCTGCGCCATCTCGTCGGCCCGGTAGCAGTGGTTCTGAATGAAGGCCTTGCCCCGGAGCACGTCGGCCAGGGTCTCCAACTGGAGATCGCGGTCGGGCGGGGCTCCTTCTTTCTTGGCCAGCCAGGCGTCCCACTCGCGCCGGTATTTCTCCGCCTTCGCATAGGCGGCCCGGTACCCAGCCATGTTGCCCATCCGGGTGGAGGGGCCCTTCTCCTGGTACACCCGCTTCGGATTTTCCCCGCACGCCATCTTCACGCCATAGGGAGCACCGGGATATTTCATCTCCTGCACCGTGCGCGCCGGAATCAGTCTGAGAATGGCCGACCGGCCGCCGATGAGATTGGCCGAGCCGGGCAGCGCCTGAATCACGGTGACGCCTCCGGCCACAGCCAGCGGGATCTGTGGGTCCTGGGGCCAGAAGGAATGCTCGGCCCAGACCTGCGCCGTGTTGGGATCGGTGGCCTCGTTGCCGTCGCTCTGGCCCTCGGTACCGGGAGCGGCGTAGACGCCTAGGTGGCTGTGCGCGTCGATGATCCCGGGGGTGACGTACTTGCCGCTCCCGTCAACGACAGTCGCATTCCCTGGCGGAGTGACGTTGGGCCCAACAGCGGTGATTTTGCCATCCTGAAACACAATCGACGCGTTCTTCAGCTCGGGACCGGCCGCGGTGAGGATGGTGGCGTTTCGGATTACAACAGGTGCCGACGGATGCCGGACGTACGTCGACGGGTACTGGGGACGGAGCGCGCTCAGAGAGTCCGCCGGGTTGGCGCTGCTGGTGGCGGCGGCGCAGCCGGTGAGCAGACCTAGGCCAACCGTGGTCCAGATGATGGCACGAGGCATGGACCGCTAACGTAAAGCGAGAATGTCGGCGCCGCCATAATGCGCTTACCGG
>JBJMPB010000291.1:0-2988 GCA_045803455.1 Gemmatimonadales bacterium
CTTTGCGGCCGCCATTCACACGTGGGCTGGCGCGTCGCTCAGGGGTCAACGCTTTCGGCTACCACCCACCGGCCACGCCAAGTCTCGACGGGGGAGTAGGTTCGGACCGCGTCAACATCACCGCCAAGGTCATTCGACAGAAGCCAGCGGGAGCCAATTTCGAAGCGACCGCGCACTTCAGAAGCCAGCCTCAAAAGCGCCCCGCATCTGTCACTGGGCAGGCACAAAGCTTAGCGGCGCTGTGCCGATCAGAGCACAGCCGCAATTCCGTTAATCGAGCTATGGTCGTGACGCTTCGGTGCGTGCCTCCTCGGCTGACCAGATCACTCACGACGAGAGCGACCAAAGTGGGACGATCCCAGCCGTGCCGACACAGCTCACGGAGTTGCCTATGTGGCAAAGCGCCAGACCGATCGAGACAGCGCCGCACCATACATATCAAGAGCGACCGCTCCTTTTGTGGTGCCCGGAACAGGGCGGCTGGCAGACGGGCATGTGGTTCAATGGTCGATGGATGGATTCCATAACGCTCAGTCACCCCTTGGCACCAACTTTCTGGACGGAGATTCCGCCCCCGCCAATGCCGATTTCCCACGCATCCGGACCAAACCGCTTTGGACCGAGCAGCTAGGGATTACTGTGAGTGACCCGGTGAAATCCAGGCGGGCTGCCGCTGAACCCGCTCAGACCTCGTCGGCGCGAGCGATGTGGCAGTGGGGGACCGTCTGCCCGGCGACCTCGCCGACGGTCCACAGCGAGCCCGCCGCTCGGGCTCAGACCCACCGGCGTGCCGACCGTAGACACAGCCCGTCCGTGATCATACATCGACCCACTCTCCCGAGTTTGCGGGACTGGTCCACCACTCACCTCTCCGGGCACTCATGAAACTTTCAACGCGACCGTTCATGGTCGAGATCAAGAACAGGAAGCGAGCGACATCGCCGACGGCTTCATCATTCACTCGTCGAGATGACTGGCTTGATCCCATTTGTCGCGATGCCCTGCCTCAACGCGATGGGCATGAGGGCCTCACCGTCGCTCCCGCTCAGAGTCAGGCACTGCGAGAGGCAGAAAAGGTCTTCCAGGGCCTCCGAGGAAGCGCTCAGACTGCCCCGGCCGAGAGCGAGCCAACCACGGCGGCGATCTCCTCTGAATCTGAGGTTGTAACCCCCAGAGTTCTGCCTGACTTGCGTACCGCCGCTCGCGAGGCGAAGCGAGAGGATGTTCGCCAGCCAGGGCGGAACGGTGCCGCAAACCGCTCGACCGAGGGTCAGCCTCGTAAGAAGGTCTCTGCTAAGCCGCTCCGGGTTCCTGCCGCTGGACCTATCATCGAGCCCGCTCCGGCCCTGTACTCCAGCGATCACGCTGAGGCGGCTATGGCGCTCAGTCGTCGTATGAAGGCATCCACGACAAAACTTCCTCCTGGCCAACGCTGGAGGGAGCGGCGGTTACCGAGGGTCTGTTGGGATCGTCGGACCTAATCACCTCAATCAGGTCGCATCCAGATGCGGCGGAGGAAGCGATGGCAAAGACTGTTAAGGACCTGCTGGCCGAAGCGAATACGACCGTTCCGAAGCTATCTCCCGCCGAGGCGGCCGAGAAGATCCGGTCCGGTGAGGTGATGGTCGTCGATGTCCGCGACCCACACGAGGTTCAGCAGAGCGGGAAGATCAAAGGTGCAGTGAACGTCTCGCGGGGCATGCTGGAGTTCCGGGCTGACCCGGAGAGCCAATTTCACGACCCCGCTTTCCAGAAGGACAAGACGGTCCTCCTGCACTGCGGCTCGGGCGGTCGGGCGGCGCTGGCCGGGAAGACGCTTCAGGACATGGGGTACACGGCAGTGTTCAACATTGGCGGGTTCAAGGATCTTGCCGAGGCGGGCGTCGATACTGAGCCCCCGTAAAGCGGCGGCTTCTCGGTCTCAGCCGGTGAAGGCCATCAGGGACCGTTCAGCTCGTTATTGTGCCACGCATGTGTCAAACGGACCCGTGACCTCGAAGCCTTAGACGCAGGGTTCCGCAAGCTCAAATCCGATGATCGCCTCGTTTGGACCTGTGATGTCCAACGTGTTCAGGGTTTTCACGGTGGCGCTCCAACCGACACGGCCGATCGAATTGGTGAATTGAGCGGTTGGGCCCGGCATCAGTACTCGGGCACGAGCCGCTGCTCCACCCATCGGGCCTCCATCTCAAATCGCATCCCCTTCGGATCGTAGCTGAGCTTCGTTTGTGCCTTAGCCTGCACGGGAAGAGCCCGCTCAAGCAGCGTCAAACCGAAGCCGCTGCGCTCCGGTTTCCTGACGACTGGGCCGTCATGCTCGATCCATTCCAGGCGGAAAATGCGGCCAGCTTCCGCTTGTCGTAAGTCCCACCTCACCTCAATCCATCCGGTGGCAACTGAAAGAGCCCCATGCGCGCTGGCATTCTGGAGGAGTTCGTGAACCGCCATACCGACCGGGACCGCGAGGTCGGCGGCCAACTCGACTGGAGGTCCCTTCAGCACGAAGCGGGCTTGATCCACTTCCATGAACGGGCGTAGCTCGTGCTCAAGAATCGCGCGGAATGGAGCCGTCTGCCAATAGTCCTCCGTCAGCATGGTTTGCGTTCTTGCGAGCGAGGCGATCCGCCCCGAGAAGGCACGGTAGAACTCATCGACGCTTCCGCCCGACCGGGCTGAGGCCCCGAGCAGGGCCTGTACTGTCGCCAGTGCGTTCCGCACCCGATGATGAAGCTCGCGAACGAGGAGCGACTGCCGCTGCTCGGCCCGCCTGCTCGCCGCGACCGCCTCGTCCCGCTCGGCGATGATTCGACGCAACTCAAGCTGCGCCATCACCTGGGCCGCGAGCGTCGAAAGCGCAGTCTGCTGCTGCTCATTCAATTCACGCGGCTGGTAGTCGAGGACACATAAAGTGCCGAGCGGCAGTCCATGCGGGGTCTCAAGCAGCGCTCGGGCGTAGAAGCGGACGTAGGGGGGACCACTGACTAAGGG
>JBJMPB010000429.1:0-8331 GCA_045803455.1 Gemmatimonadales bacterium
CTGGAGTTTTGTGGAGCAGAAGGACGTGCGCGGCTGCAGCCCTTGAGCAATGACACGTGCTATCTGGCGGTACCTCCTACAGATGCGAGTTCGGATCTGCTCCCGGCCGATAGCCGGCCCCTGGGACGCGTATGATTTAAAGCCATAAGTATCTACTGTTCTTATACTTAGGCTGGACTTGACTTGGCTAAAAGGAGGGTCGTTATTCACCGCTAGGACCCAATTCTCGGTGGTCCACTGAACGCTTGTCCGGCTGCTCCCGCGGTCGGAGACTGATAGTTTTGGATGTCGAACCCTCGTCGTACTCTGGCATCGGCGCTCGCTCCTGCCCGCCGCCCCCTGCACTATTCCGATAACGCTGTTGCTCCCCACGAGTCCGCGATTGCGCCGGTGGCGGCAATTGTGCCCCGCCACGAAATCACTCATGGGGAAACCCGCATCGACAATTACCACTGGCTGCGAAATCGCCATGATCCGGATGTGCTGGCTTACCTCGAGGCGGAGAACCGGCACACCGCAGCAGCCATGCGGCACACCGAAGCGTTGCAGGAGCAACTCTTTGAGGAAATGCGGGGGCGGATCAAGGAGGCGGACCTCTCGGTTGCCGAGCGCCTGGACCACTATCTGTACTACAGCCGGACTGAGATAGGGGGTCAGTATCCGATCTTCTGCCGGAGGCACCTGAGTCAGGTTGGGCTCGAAGAAGTCCTGCTGGACCAGAATCCACTGGCGGAAGGCCTGGACTACTTCCGAATCGGCATGATGCAGGTGAGCCCCGATCACCGGCTGCTGGCGTATTCGGTGGATACCTGCGGGGCCGAAGAGTTCACCATCTTCATTAAAGATTTAATTACCGGTGAGCACCTCGGTGAACAGCTTCACCGAACCTCTCATCGTCTGGCCTGGGCAAACGACAGCCGAACCATCTTCTACAGCGTGCTCGATGCCGCCCGGCGACCCTGGCAGCTCTACCGGCATGACCTGGAGCGGTCGCAGCACGAAGATGAGCTCGTTTACTGTGAGCGCGATGCCTCCTTTTATCTCGATATCAGCCGGACTCGCAGCGGACGATACCTGCTGCTGGACCTCTCGAGCCATTCCAGCTCGGAGGTGTGGTTCGTCAGCGCGGATGATCCGCGCGGGCTCTTCAGGGTGATCCAGCCACGTGAGATCGGAAAGGAATACTCCGTCACTCACCACGGCGAACGCTTCTTTATCACCACGAATCATGCCGGGCAGAATTTCGGACTGGTGGAAGCTCCGGTAGAGCACCCGTCACGGGAACACTGGTCTCCAGTGCTCCCTTACCGACCGGAGGTCAAGGTGGACTCCACCGATGCCTTCCGGGATCACCTGGTCGTCCATGAGCGCGAGAGCGGACTAACTCGTATACGGGTGCTGGATCTCACCTCGGGATCGGAGCACGTGGTCGCATTCCCAGAGCCGGTTTACACGGTCAGGCCTCACGCCAACCCGGAGTTCGACACTGCCCTCTTTCGTTTCACCTACACCTCTCTGATCACTCCGAGCTGCGTGGTCGATTACCACCTGGTCCAGCATACCTGGACGGTTCGCAAGCACACCGAGGTGCGCGGGTACGAGTCGAGCCATTATCGAAGCGAGCGGCTGTACGCCAGGGCCCTGGATGGAGTCGAGATCCCGATCTCCCTGGTGTATAGGGCACCGCTGGAACTGGATGGCACCCGTCCGCTGCTGCTGAACGGATATGGAGCCTATGGCCTGAGTTACGACCCGGCGTTCTCGTCCAATACCCTGAGCCTGCTGGACCGGGGGTTCGTGGTAGCCATTGCGCATGTGCGGGGAGGCGAGGAGCTGGGTCGCCAATGGTATGAGGCAGGGCGACGGCTCAGCAAACGAAGCAGCTTCACCGATTTCATTGCGGTGGCGGAGCACCTCGTCGCCGAAGGGTACACCAACTCTCGTCGGATGGTGATCAATGGTGGTAGCGCGGGCGGCCTTCTGATCGGTGCGGTCACGAATTTACGGCCGGACCTGTTTCACGCTGTCGTGGCGGAGGTGCCCTTCGTGGACGTGGTGAACACCATGATGGATGCCTCGTTGCCACTGACGGTGATCGAATACGATGAATGGGGAAATCCGCAGGACCCCCAAGCCTACGCTTACATCCGGTCGTACTCGCCCTACGACAACGTCACCGCAAAGGATTACCCCCACATGCTGGTTACGGCAGGTCTGAATGACCCACGAGTGGCGTACTGGGAGCCAGCCAAGTGGACCGCGAAGCTCCGGGCCACCAAAACTGACCAGAACCGGCTGCTGCTTCAGGTGAACATGGGTGCCGGGCACGGAGGGGCCTCCGGCCGCTACGATCTCCTGCGGGAGATAGCTTTCAAGTATGCCTTCATTCTGGACGTGCTCGGAATGGAATAGAGGGCTTACCAGAAGGGCGAACGGGCCCAACGCTTGGCTAACAGGGCGTCGAGCCCGTAGGTTCGACCGGCGGCCCCGATGATCAAGGCCAGCGCCACGCAGCTCCAGGCCAGGTCCGACTGCAGTATTACCCCCGGTTGGAGCTCTTGCGTGAAGAGAGACTGAAGCAGCATCAGGAGTGCGCCGGCGGCGGCTAATCGGGTCAGCAGTCCCAGAATCAGAGTACTTCCCACCAACAGCTCGGCCCACGGGAGCAAGGCAAGGCCGCCGGCCCCATACTGCTGAGCTCCCAGCCATCCCTGCAGCAGAAGCACTCCCCCCAGACAAATCCGAAGGAATGTGAGTGCCGCGCGAGCCAGGATGCCCTGGAGAATGGTGCCGGGGAGGCGCATTGCCGGGAGAAAGTTACGCAGGTCACGGCGGGCCTGGGGAGAGACCCCACATTAGAGGCGTCCATAACCTCCGGAGGGCTGGTGAGAGTACGCGATATCATGACTCCTGATCCGGCATGGTGCACGCCGGCAAGCACCGCGCGTGAAGCGGCGACTCTGATGCGGGAGTACGATTGTGGTTCGATTCCGGTAATTCAAAGCGAGCAGAACAGAAACTTGGTAGGTACAGTCACCGATCGGGATCTGGCGATTCGAGGAGTCGCGGAAGGGCGCGGTCCCGAAGTGCGCGTCGGCGAGTTGATGACACCCTCGCCAGTGACCTGCGGCCCGGACGACGAAGTGGAGACAGTCCGGGAAGTGATGGTGGCCAGTCTGGTGCGGCGGGTGCCCGTGGTGGACCAGAATGGAGCGCTGGTTGGCATCGTCGCTCAGGCCGACATCGCCCGGGAGGAGGGGGCCGCCAGCGACCAGGAGGTGGGCCGTATTGTCGAGGCGATCTCCGAGCCACGGGGAGACCTCGAAGAGTAGTAAGAGAACGCCTAACCGTTGATAGTGCGCATGCCGGCTTCGTGATAGCGCTCGCCGGCAGCCACGCCCTTGGGTGCAACTTCCTCGATCTCCTGGAGATCTGAGGCACTCAACTGGACATCGAGCGCGCCGGTATTCTCCTCCAGATAGCGGCGCTGCTTGGTTCCCGGAATCGGAACTACGTCCTCGCCCTGGGCCAGAAGCCAGGCCAAGGCGAGCTGTGCCGGCGTGCACTGCTTCCGGCGGGCGATCTCTTCCACTTTCTGCACCAGATCGAGATTGCGCTGAAAGTTGTCGCCCTGGAAACGGGGGGAATCGCGCCGATAGTCGTCCTCGGGCAAGTCCTCAAAGGTGCGGAAACGTCCGGTAAGAAATCCTCTACCCAGCGGACTGTAGGGCACGAAGCCGATGCCCAGCTCCCGGCAGAGGGGTAGCACTTCGTCTTCCGGGTCCCGGGTCCAGAGGGAATACTCGGTCTGCAAGGCGGAGATGGGGTGCTCCTCATTTCCTCTCCGTATGGTAGCCGGAGCCGCCTCCGAAAGACCGAGAAACCGGACCTTTCCCTCGCGGATGAGATCGGCCATGGCACCGACGGTCTCCTCGATCGGTACCGAGCGGTCCACCCGGTGCTGGTAGTAAAGATCGATGTAGTCCACTCCCAGCCGCTGCAGCGAAGCATCGCAGGACCGGCGCACGTACTCCGGTCTCCCGTTCACGCCCAAAAAGCTCCCGTCCTCACCCCGCACGTTGCCGAACTTCGTGGCCAGCACGATAGCTTCCCGCCGGCGGCCGCGGATTGCCCTGCCCACCAGACGTTCATTGGTAAACGGGCCGTACATATCGGCTGTATCCAGGAAATCGATACCCAGATCGAGCGCCCGGTGTATGGTTGCGATAGACTCGTTGTCATCCCGGCCGGCGTAAAAGTCCGACATCCCCATGCAGCCGAGACCCAGGGCGGATACCTCAAGACCCTGACGGCCGAGCGCGCGACGTTCCATTGGTGTCCTCCGTGTACGGCTCTAGACTCTGGACTCCAGTCCCCTAGACTCTACTCTTGTTGAAATAGTCGACCCGCGCGCCCGAGGCAACCAATCATGGCCGACCGCACTTTCAATCGACTTTGCGTCTTCTGCGGGACCAACGCCGGATCACGGCCGGCCTACGGGATGGCGGCCCGGGAGCTGGGCCGGGTTCTGGCCGAACAGGGCATCGAGCTGGTATATGGCGGGGCGAGTGTCGGGGTGATGGGAGAGTTGGCCGACTCGGTACAGGAGCACGGCGGCCACGTCACCGGGATCATTCCCCAGCAGCTGATGGAGAAGGAGGCGGCGCATACCGGCATCCGGAACCTGATCGTGGTAGCATCGATGCACCAGCGGAAGTCGCAGATGGCCGACATGTCCGATGGGTTCATAGCGTTCCCCGGCGGAATCGGGACGCTGGAGGGATTCTTCGAGGTCCTGACCTGGGGCCAGCTGGGGATTCACTCCAAGCCAGCCGGCATTCTCAACGTGGAGCGATACTTCGATGGATTGACCGGATTCCTGGACCACGCGGTGCGCGAGGGATTCCTGACCGAAGACCACCGGCAGGCCATCATCGTAGAGTCTGACCCCGGCGTGCTCCTCGACCGCTTGCGAGCCTATGCGCCGCTGGAGGGCGAAAAGTTGATGGGCAGGACGCATAGGTAGGACGGAAAGAGGGAAGCGGGAGGAAGACGGGAAATGTGTGGCGCTACACCTTGCCGGGCTTTTTTCTCCGTTTCTCAGCGTATTCTTCGGCCGGTGGGCGACCGCCGAATTCATCGACGTAAGCCCGGGTAAACTCCGCTCCCAGCAGGATGATCTGGGCCGAGTAGTACACCCAGACCAGAATGACGATGACCGATCCGGCGGCACCGTAGGTCGAGGCCACGCTGGCGGTGCCGAGATACAGACCGATGACCAGCCTTCCGATGCTGAATAGCCCAGCCGTAACCAGCCCCCCCACCCACACATCTCTCCAGGACAGTTTTACATCCGGCAGGACCTTGTAAATCAAGGCGAACAGGAGCGTGATCACGGTGAGAGACACGATGACATTCAGCGCCTCCCAGAGTACGACCATACCGGGGAATGCATTGCCCATGTAACGATGGATCGCCGCCAGGGCTGCGCTCACCAGCAATGACGTGAGCAGAAGAAATCCCATTGCCACCACCAGCCCGAACGAGATCACCCTCTGCATCACCAGCACCCGCCAGTAGCTGCCATCGGATTTCGGCTCGACGTGCCAGATGGCATTCAAGGCTGTCTGCAGCTCCAGGAAAGCGCCGGTGGCACCGAGAAAGAAGGTGATGATGCCGACCACGGTTGCCGCGATGCTGGAACCCGGCCGGGACGCCCCTTCCAACATGGCCTGAACAGCTTCGGCACCCTCTCGCCCGATCAGCCCCTGAATCTGACCCACGATCTCGCCCCGCACCGCCTCGGGGCCGAAGGCTAAGCCGCCAATGGCGATGGCGACTACCAGGATGGGAGCGAGAGCAAAGAGGGTGTAGTACGCGAGAGAGGCGCCCAACCGGGGCACATTGTCATTCCACCAGCCGGCCAGTGAGCGCCAAAAAATGGCTCCCAGCGCTCCTACGGTAATGCGAGTTCTTCTTCTTGGAGGAGGGGTATTGTGACGGCCCGACGGCATATCGCGATGAGGACGGCGTTTAGTGAGTCCCTGATGCCACCGAACCGAGCGGCCTCAGGGATACCGGATCGAGCTTCACGAAATCGTAGGGCGTTCGTTCCAGAGACAGATAGAAGTCATCCGCTGAAGGTTGGACCGACGCACCAAAATAGTGGCGGAGAATTCGCTGAAGGACATTCACCACGGAAACGCTGTCCGCGAACAACGGCCCTCCGCCATCCGGTAAATAATAGGCGCCAAAAGCGCCAAACCGCTCTCGCGCCTGGGCCGGAGTCACCAGGGATGCGGACTTCGCATCGGAGTATCGCAGCAGGTTGGTTCCGTGGTCGCCCTGGAGGATGATGATCGGAGGCACGCTCGATCGGTGAAGGATCTCGGTGACCGTGTGAAGGACCATTCGATTGAGGCACTGCAGCTGCCCGGTGTACGCTAGTCGTCGCCCGACTCGCCCGTCAACCGAAGTCTGCCGGGATACCTGACAGTCCGGTCTGAAGACGTAAGGCCAATGCGGACTCACCACATGAGCGAACGAAAACGTCGGCTCCGCCTGGGTGGGTACCTGCTCCAGCCGGCTCAGACTACGCCGGATATAGTCTGCGTCCCAGTGGTCATCCCGCTTGAGGAAGGCAAACGCCGTAGTCGCGAGGAGAGAGCGGCGAAGATCGGACCGGGTGGCAGCACGGGCCGGGTTGAATCCAGGCCAAGCTTCGAATTGCCAATCTGCGTTCCGGTTTCGGACGGTTGAAGGCCACCACTGCGAGGGGAAGAAGAGAAAGCGGTACCCCTGCCGCTTGAAGAAAGCCACCGCCCGATTGTTCTCCAGCAGATAATTCGGAAGCGTTGCATCGACCGAGTGGCGGCCTACCTCGTCGGTGAGCAGGGTCAGGTGGCTGAAATTCAACAGCGAAGGCAACGACAGCAACGTGTGGACATAGTTGCTATGAACCGACCGTGGGATAGTAAAGCCCAGCTGGCGCAGGCTGTCCTCGAATACGCGGTTGTCGAACAGGAGAACGTCGCGGAGGACGCCAGCGTTGGCATACTCGTCCAGGACGATCAGGTACACGTCTCGTTGCAGAGCCTTCCCAGCGGGTGATCCGGTGGCCGGGATTGGACGAGCCAGCTGCTGAGCCAGAAGGCTGTGCTGCACTACCGAACGGGCGTGGAGCAGGTCGGTGACCAGCCGAAATCCCAACCAGCCCACCATCAGCAATCCAGTCAGGGTGAAAAATGTGTTGGCTCGGTCGAGGGCCAGGGGCCGGCGCCAGAGCCAGAGAAGGGCCAGCAGCAGAATCGCGCAGACGCCGGCCAGCACCACCACCGGAGGCGCTCCGGCAACCCGCCGGCTGAGACCACCCAGTGCCGTTTTCCCATAGACGAGCAGGACGACGGCAAGCACCGCGGCCGGCACCAGCGGGCGCGGCGCTCGCCGGAGCGCGAGTGCGGCCACCAGGTACACGACACCAGTGATGATCAGCGCGCAGGCCATCACCACGGCTGTGTCGTCGAGCCGAGAACCGCCCGGGTTTCGGGTGACAATGTTGAGGATGGGGACGAGCGCAAACAAAAACGGATACCACGGCTTGAGCCGGCCGATCATGACTCCGCCGAGTCGCGAGCGATCATCGCGTACAGCCAACGCTCAGAGTCAGCCACTCGGGCCACGGACTGAATGTCATAATGTCGCTGGAAGGCCTCTTCGAATCCCTCTTTGGTGTAGCCAGGAAAGATGTCGGGACGACTGAGCAACAGGCGGGAGACCTGAGAATCGCTCTTGGGCACGAACTCGATAACGAGGTGACGGCCCAACCGGCTGAAGTACGCGGCAATACGCTCGAGCGGCAGATTGTTTCCGATCGCCAGGTGATGCACCAGCGCCAATGCGAGTACTGCATCGGCTGGACCCCGTTGTTCCAGCGACAATCTTTCCCCGCCTCCCCAGCCCTGGCCCGGCGAGGGATTGGTCAAATCGAGCAGCAACGGGAGAATGCCCGTCTCGTTTTCCGATCGAACCCGCCGATAGTTGCGTTCCACGGCTGCGGGGTCGACATCGAAAGACACCACATGGCTGGCCACCTCGCGGGCGGCCCGAGTGTATTCCCCTGTATTGGCTCCCAGATCCCATACGGTCTTGGGCTTTACTGCCGCGAGGTGCGCTACCACCATCTCGCGTTTCGATCGACTGGCCGCATCGCTGTAGTTGTTGTCCGTGGTGTAGTCGGCCCACTCGGTGCCCGAAGGACGCCAGGACAGACGCTGGGTGGCGGTGCTCAAATTTTTGACCAGCGTGAGGAGCGAGCGTTGGCTCATGCTCTTC
>JBJMPB010000560.1:0-2897 GCA_045803455.1 Gemmatimonadales bacterium
TCTCGGCACGAGCATGATGAGGGCAGGAGGCATAGCCGCCCGCCCTGTATGTCCTTGCTCTAAGCATACCATATGGGGTTACATAATCGGTATGCTAGATGTCTGTTTCATAAATCCTACGCCAGTACATTTTGGCGTCAACAACGTATAGAATTGGAGTGTCGGCGTCTCAGGTTTGGCCATGTCTCCCTTGGCATCAGGAGTTCGACTATGCCCGTGCCTCTTGCTCCCCATGTGAGGTTAGGTGGCGAGGAACAGTCCCATTTGGAGTCGCTCGTGCGCACCCATTCCACCCCCCAATCCTTGGTCTTTCGTTGCCGGTTGATCCTCCGGGCTGCAGCCCCAGACCACCCGTCAAATCTTCAGGTGGCCCAGGACCTCCACTGTAACCGCCATACCGTGGGCCGGTGGCGCAGTCGCTACCTTACGCAGGGCCTCAGGGGCCTGCAAGATGCGCCGCGCCCGGGTCGCCCGCGGCGCTTTTCCCCCCGCAGCGCGTCTGGATGTGATGGCGATGGCCACCCGTAAGCCTGTCCAGTATCATTGCGCCGCCACGCGCTGGAGTCTTGACGACTTGGTTGCCGCCCTGGCGCAGCAGGGGCGCACCTGGACGATGAGTCGATCGAGTATCTGGCGCCTGCTGGATGACGCGGACCTCAAACCCCACCGCAGTGTCTATTGGCTGAACAGCCATGATCCCGACTTCGAGGCCAAAGCGCATAACATTTGTGCCTTATACCTTCACGCCCTACGCTTCTTTGAGCAGGGCCGTGTGGTCATTTGCAGCGATGAAAAGACCGGCATGCAGATTCTGCAACGCAAATACCCCACACAGCCTTTGGCACCGGGCCAACCGGAAAAACGTGAGCATGAGTACATCCGGCATGGGGTGCGGGCCTTGATCGCCTCGTTTGTCGTCGCCACGGGTCAAGTCGTCTGGAATCTGGGCCAGACGCGCACCAGTGAGGACTTCGCCACCCATCTGGCCACCGTCGTCCAGCAACTCCCCGCCATGCAGCGCTATGACTGGGTAGTGGACAATCTCAATACCCACTGGAGCCTCGAGGTCTGCCGGCTGGTCGCCCAGTGGTGCCACGTGCCCTGTGTAGAGAAGGCCCTGCACCGTGGTGTGCAGCGGCGTGCCTTCCTGAGCGATCCGACCCATCAGCATGTCTTCCACTTTACCCCCAAACACGGCTCTTGGCTCAACCAAGTGGAATGGTGGTTTAGTGTCTTGGCGCGGCGATTCCTTAAACGTGGCGATTTCGATTCGGCCCAAGATTTTGAAACGCGCTTGTCTGACTATCTAGAGCTCTACAACACCCATCACGCCCATCCGTATCGGTGGACGTATACGGGACAACCCTTGGTGCGAGCGACACCGTTTAGTCGTACACGTCGTCAACAACGTTATGGTCGGGCGTGGTGTAGCGCACGGCCCAAACGATTTGAACGTGTCTTTTATCCGCCCAGGCCTTACAAGCGGACCGCTGCATAACTGGCAGCGAACTTATAAAATGGACATCTAGCTGTGCGCGGGGTCGTGTACCCGTAGCCTGCGGCTAATTCCGCAACCTGTCAAACCGGGTACAATGCTCTCATTGCAGCACGTGTATGAGGGGGTTTTGCCATGGTCTCTCATCTGTTTTTCTACCAGCTCACGCTGATCGCACTCGTATGGTTGTGCCTCATGCTCCAGTGGGCGTGGCCCAGCGACCTCGCCGCCGGGTGTCCGACAATACCGGAGCCCCCAGGCCCACGGCCCAAGCGCCGCCGTGAGCCCACCCCCTTTGCGGGCCTCACCACCAAGCCGCATTGCGATGCCTGTGAGCACGGCAGTGCCCCTCGCCCACAGACACCCGCAGCCCCGCCCCCGCGCATAGTGTTCACACGGGGGCGCCGCCGCCAGGTCGACACCTCGATGCACTTCTGTCCGAACCCGGACTGTGCCTATCGGGGCTGGGTCGGCTGGGGCAATCTCCGCGCCAATGGCCATCCCAATGGCGGTCCCTGGCGCCAGCTGTATTGCACCCGCTGTGAAGGTTACTTCCAGGAGACCCAGGGCACGCCGTTGCATGGCAAGCGCGTGGCGCCCGAAAAGCTGGTGTGGGCGGTGGGCGCGCTGGCGGAGGGCTTGGGCATCCGTGCCGTCGCTCGCGTGTTTGAGGTCGATCCCAACACGGTCCTCGCCTGGTTGGTCGAGGTGGCCGAGCATGCGGCGGCCTTCTCGCAGTATTTCCTGCACGATGTGCGGGTCACGCAGGTGCAACTGGATGAACTCTTTGCCCTGCTCAGTGCGGTCCAGGCAGGGGAGGTCAGTGAGACCGAGGCGATCCACCGCCTCTCGCGGTCACCCCGCTGGCTGTGGGGAGCGATCGACCCTGTGACCAAGCTGCTGCTGACCATCGATGTCGGTGACCGCACCCTCGCGATGGCCCAACGGGTGGTGCATCAGGTGGTACAGGTGTTAGCCTCTGGCTGTGTTCCCTTGTTTCTTACCGATGGGTTCAAGGAGTATACCACCGCCTTGCTCACCCATTTCGGCCAGTGGGTCCACCTCCCGCGCTCCCAGGTCACAGGCCCCGCCCCGAAGCCCCGGTGGCTCCCGGTGCCGCAGCTGCTCTATGCGCAGGTGGTGAAGACCGTGCGCCGGCGGCGCTTGGTGCAGGTGAGGCACCGCGTCGTGTTCGGCACCCTGGAGGCCGTCCAGCAGGTGCTGGCGGCGTGCGGCTGGCAGATCAACACCGCCTTCATTGAGCGCGTCAACCTGTCGATGCGCCAGCATGTGGCGGCGGTCGGCCGACGGGTCAGCACGCTGTGTAAGGGGGAGGAGGGCTTACACCAGCAGCTGGCCTTATATCATATGTACTACAACTTCTGTTTACCTCACGCCAGCT
>JBJMPB010000625.1:0-6874 GCA_045803455.1 Gemmatimonadales bacterium
GGCGGTCCCTGCCAGACACCTAATTTCGAGAAGTTGGCAGCAGGCGGATTGCGGTACACCCGCTTCCACACGACGGCGCTGTGCTCGCCGACGCGCCAGGCGCTGCTGACCGGCCGCAACCATCACTCGGTGGGTATGGGGGGCATCACCGAGATCGCGACCGGCGCTCCGGGTTACAACTCGCTGTTGCCGAACACCAAGGCACCGCTGCCCTTGACCTTGAAACTCAACGGATACTCGACTGCGCAATTCGGCAAGTGCCATGAAGTCCCGGTGTGGGAGACCAGTGCGGCAGGGCCGTTCAATGCGTGGCCGACCGGCGGCGGCGGGTTCGAATACTTCTACGGCTTTATCGGCGGAGAGAACAACCAGTGGGATCCGGCCCTGTACGAGGGCACGACACCGATCGAGCCGCCCAAGACCCCCGCCGAAGGCTACCACCTGACGGAAGACTTGACGGACAAGGCGATCGGCTGGATCCGGCAGCAGAAGGCGCTGCTGGGCGACAAGCCGTTCTTCATCTATTTCGCGCCAGGTGCCACCCACGCACCGCACCACGTCGCCAAGGAGTGGATCGAGAAGTACCGGGGCAAGTTCGCCCACGGCTGGGACCAGGAACGCGAGATCACCTTCAAGCGGCAGAAAGAGCTTGGGGTTATTGCCGCCGATTCGGTGCTCACACCCCGGCATCAGGAGATTCCGGCCTGGGACGACATGGATCCCAAGCTCAAGCCGGTGCTCGAGCGGGAGATGGAGGTGTACGCGGCGTTCATGGAACACACCGACCATCACGTCGGGCGCCTGATCGATTCACTCCGGGACTTGGAGATCCTCGACGATACGCTGATCTATCTCATCATCGGCGACAACGGCGCGTCCGCAGAGGGCACTCTGCAGGGCGCCTTCAACGAGTTGGCGAATTTCAACGGCCTGCCTGAACTGGAGACACCTGAGTTCATGATGTCCAAGCTGGAGGACTTCGGCGGCGAAGAATCCTACGGGCACTATGCGGTGGGCTGGGCCTGGGCGATGGACACACCATACCAGTGGACCAAACAGGTGGCCTCGCATTGGGGCGGTACCCGCAACGGCACCGTCGTGCACTGGCCTCGTGGCATCAAGGACAAGGGTGCCACGCGCAACCAGTTCAGCCACGTGATCGACGTTGCGCCCACCGTGCTCGAGGCGGCGGGCCTAGCCGAGCCCACTATGGTCAACGGCGTGCTGCAGAGCCCCTACGAGGGCACCAGCATGGTCTACAGCTTCACTGACGCCGATGCCCCCGAGCGACACGAGACGCAGTATTTCGAGATGTTCTGCAACCGGGGCATTTACCACAAGGGCTGGAGCGCGGTCACCAAGCACCGCACGCCGTGGGAGATGAAGGGTGGCAAGCTCCCTGCCTTCGACGACGACGTATGGGAGCTCTACGACGGCAGCAAGGACTGGACCCAGGCCAACGACTTGTCCAGGAAGATGCCGGAAAAGTTACACGAGCTGCAGCGGCTCTGGCTGATCGAGGCGGTGAAGTACAACGTATTGCCGCTCGATGACCGGCAGATCGAGCGCCTCAATTCCGATCTGGCCGGCCGGCCGGTGCTGGTGAAAGGCAATTCGCAGCTGCTGTTCGCGGGGATGGGGCGCCTGTCCGAGAACAGTGTACTCAACATGAAGAACAAATCCTTCGCCATCACCTCAGCGCTGGAGGTACCGGCCAAGGGCGCCGAAGGCGTGATCATCGCCCAGGGTGGTCGCTTTGGTGGGTGGGCACTCTATGCCAAGGGAGGCAGGGCCAAGTTCGTTTACAACGTGCTTGGCATCAAATCGTACGCGGTCGAGGCCACGACGCCCATCCCGGCCGGCAAGACCCAAGTGCGCATGGAGTTCGCCTATGACGGCGGTGGCATGGGCAAGGGCGGAACCGTGACCCTGTACACCGGTGGCAAGGAAGTGGGCCACGGACGGGTGGACCAGACCCAGGGGTTCATCTTCTCGGCCGACGAGACCACCGACATCGGCTACGAATCGGGCACGACCGTCAGCCCCGACTATACCGCGCACGGCAGCCGCTTCAACGGGAAGATCAAGTGGGTGCAGATCGATCTGGCCGACGACTCCAAGGACGCCGACCACTACATCACCCACGACGAACGCCTGCGCGTGGCAATGGCCCAGCAATAAGCCGGATCGCGCTGGCTCGGCAGTCAGTGGCCCGAGGAGGAGGACATGAGCGTTCCGTCGGACAGCATCGCCGTGCACGATCCTGTGGGTAAGGTGAGCCAAGGCAGCGCAGCGCAGCCGGACCGTCCGACCGACTTCTCTCTGGTGCTGGGTGGGCCACTGTATCAGCTCTGGCGGCGGGCCCATCTGACGGGAGACGCCCTGGAGCGGACGCGTCGCCGGATCATCGTACTGACGGTGCTGGCCTGGGTGCCTCTGCTGATTCTCTCCGTCCTGCAGGGGTACGCCTTAGGCGGGGTGACGCTGCCCTTCCTCTACGATGTCGAGCTGCACGCCCGCCTGCTGCTGGCGATGCCAATCTTGCTCGTGGCCGAACTGGCCGTGCACCGGCGCCTGCGCTCAACCGTGGAGCAGTTTGTCGAGCGGGGTCTGATTCCTGACTCGCAACGGACGTCCTTCGACTGGGCCCTTTCCTCCGCGATGCGGCTGCGCAACTCGGTCTGGGTAGAGGCGGGGCTCTTCGTCCTGGTCTACCTAGTCGGAGTGGGACTGCTCTGGCGGAGACAGATGGCGCTCCCCGTAGCCAGCTGGCACGGCGCCATTGTCGACGGGATATGGCGTCCGTCGCTCGCCGGCTGGTGGCTGGGTTTGGTGAGCCTGCCGTTGTTTCAGTTCCTCCTGCTTCGCTGGTATTTCCGGTTCTTCATCTGGGCGCGCTTTCTCTGGCATATGTCCAGGATCGAGCTGAACCTCATGCCCACCCATCCGGATCGCGCCGGCGGCCTGGGCTTTCTCGGCCAGGTGAGCCGCACGTTTGCTCCGGTGCTGCTGGCCCAGGGAGTGTTGTTGGCCGGTCTGATGGCCAACCGGATCTTCTACGCCGGCGCCACCCTCCCCCAGTTCAAGGTGGAGCTGATCGGGCTAGTGACCGTGATGATCTTCGCCATACTGGGACCGTTACTTCTGTTCACTCGCCAGCTCGAAGAGGCCAAGCGGGCCGGCTCCCGCAAGTACGGCGCGCTGGCTCAGCGCTACATGGGCGAGTTCGACCGCAAGTGGGTTCGGGGAGAGGCACCGTCCGGCGAGCCCCTGCTCGGAAGCGCCGACATCCAATCCTTGGCGGACATGGGAAACAGCTACGAAGTGGTGAAGGAGATGCGGTGGATTCCGTTCACCCTGTCCAACGTGGTGCAGTTGGCGGTGACCACCCTGTTGCCGGTGCTACCACTGGGGCTGACAATGTTCTCGCTCGAGGAACTCCTCGACCGCTTGCTCAAGGTCGTATTCTAGACGCCTTGTCGTCTTTGCCCTGTGGCGCCCCCGCTGCCGTTTCGGAACTCACAGGTCGCAGCACTGCTCTACTTCTCGGTAGGGTAGGCCATCTAGCCCAAAACGGGCCCTTACAAGCTGGAAATGGAGCCTGACAGCGCAAAACGGAGTGTGACACCAGAGGACTGGAACCGGACACCGGGGAACTGGAGCCTGACATCAGAGAAACGGACCGGGCCACCAAAATCCAGAACCTGACATCGGCAAACTGGTACCTGACATCGGCACATTGGCACCTGACACGGGCGAGACGGACCCGGCCGCGAAAATACGGAACCTGACACGGGCCAAACGGACCCGGCCGCGAAAATACAGTACCTGACATCGGCGAAACTGAGCCGGCCGCGAAAACTCGGAACCTGACACCGGCAAATCGGAGCCTGACACGAACCGAATGGAGCCAGCCGTCTCCGGACGGGATCTGACGCCGACCAACTGGAACCTTACATTGGTAGAATGGAACTTTAAACGGCCGAAACGGAGCCTTTCATTCGCCGGCGTGTCGCTGCCGCAGCTCTGCCATGTCCCGATCGAGGAAGTAATTGAGGAACGTTCGAATCACCGCGACCGCACCGAGCCGAGCCACCGCCTCCCAGTGATGAGTTATGGAGCTCTCGAGAATGTCGGCGCCGAGCTGGAAGGTGAGTGCCCCAACCAGCCAGCGGGCATAGCGAAGCCACACGTCGCGCCGCTCGGGCCGCGGACCTCCAGCAACAAGCAGCCGGACCACGCCGGCGATCCCCTCTACCGACCCCGCTACCACCATCAGCAGCGCCAGTCCATTGAGGAAGACGATGGAGATCTCGGTCACATGAATCAGCCAGCTCATCAGCTAGACGATCCGGAATGCCGGCGCAAACTGAAACTGTCAGATGTGACAGTTTCCGGACCGCCCGCTTCCCGGCATCCTCTCCCATCTGCGGTGGAGCCAGGCCCTGACCCTCTTGCGGCAAGGTGATACCATGTGGCGCTTTATGACAGGCAATCGCACCTGCCCGCATTGCCGGGTGACCTGGCTCGTGGGTCTGATCCTCTGCTTCGGTCTGGCGACGCTCGCGACACCGGCAGCCCGGGCGCAAACGAGCCTCGGGCGATTGTACGACAAGTGGCAGCTGGATCTGTCAGGTGCCGTGGTCATCATGGGCACGACCATCCGGGTGGATGGAGCGGAAGGCGAGGGCACGGACGTGAAATCGGACGATCTCGGTCTGCCGGGGAGTCGCTTCATGCCCCGCGCGTCGGTGCGTTGGCGCCCAGGACAGCGGCACGAGCTCGAGCTGGGATACCAGTTCGCCCGGCGCTCCGCCGAACGGACGCTAGACCGGCAGGTCGTCTTCGCCGACTCCACCTACGACGTCGGCCTGGACACCAAGACCAAGTTCCGAACCGACCAAGCCTTCCTGACCTACCGCTTCGCCATCCAGGCAAAAGAACGAACTCAGCTGGGTCTGGGAGTCGGCGTTGGAGTGTTGCCGTTCAAGTTTGAGATCGACGCTCTGGCGAGCGCAAATAGCGACTCTGTGACGCGCTCCGCGACCAAGAGCGTCATCGGTCCGACCGCCTCCATCGGGGGCTACGGCCGGTTTCTGCTGGGCGAACGCTGGTACCTGGAAACCGATATCCGTTACATCGCGATCAAGATCGACCGCATCAAGCCGTCAGTCGTCGAAGGGAACCTGGCCGGACGCTACTTCCTGTCCAACAAGCTCGCCGCCGAGCTGGGGTACGGCTTCAGCTCGATCCGGATCACGGTCGATCCGAAGGAAAACGGCGAAGGCTTCTCCGGAAAGATCAAGTATCCGCTGCAGAACGTGCGCTTAGGGGTCGTGCTGACGCTGTAAGAGTCCTGACCTCCATTGTCCACACATCGCTCCGCACTTCGGTCCTGAAGCACGACAGCGGGCGCTGGAAGCCAGGCGAGAAATGGTATTTGGAATCCGACGCGCGAGGTGTCTACTTCAAAGTCGAAAACTTCAAGGCCGGGGTAGCCGAGCTGGGACTGGCGGGCCGTCGCTTCTTCAGCGACAAGTTTGCTGCGGAGCGGGGTATAACCTGGGCTTTTACACGGTCATCCTGGAGAAGGGTAGTGCGGACTACGCCTTCCTCAACATCGATGTGGCAGGAAAGATCAAGTACACCGTGAACGGTTTTCGGGGCGGTATAGTATGGATTTTCTAATTGCTTCTATTTCACGCTGTACCCCTTGCCTTCCAGGCACGCGCTCATCCCCTTCTTGAACGCCTCGATCTTCCCGGCTGCCTCTCCTTCGGCGCCGGCCACCGCCTGCTGCTGGGCCTGCTGGCTGGCCTGCTTCTTGGCCCGCCTGCCCTTGGCGACTCCCGCTACCGCCCCGATCGCCGCCCCGGTGCCCGCATCGCCGGCAATCCCACCAACCACGGCCCCACCCGCCGCACCCCGGGCCGCACCTTTGACGCCCGCACCCTGCGTGGCAGTATCGGCGGCCGCTTTTCCTGCCGCCGCCGCGGAGTCAGTGTTTACTGTTACTGCGGCGGGATCGATGCCCGTCTGTTCTTTGGACCAGTCGTAGCAGGCCTTCTCGTCAGTCGCCTGCTGCTCCTTCGTCTGGTCTTTGGCCGGAAACACTACCAGGCCCAGCTTCCCCGAGAGAGAAGCCGACGCGGGTGCCGCTGTCTGGGCACCCGCGAGCGTAATGTTTATCCCCAAGGCCCACACCAGCAGCAGTATGGTATAGTAAATCTTTGTCATGGTACCTTCTTGAAAATGGCCCCAGTCTAGAAGGCGAAAACCAGACCTCCGGTCCACTGTCCCTGGTTTACCCAGGCCGTCCCTTCACCCGCGACGCAGGCATAGAACCCGCACCAGACCCCGTAGTCACCCGAGGGAACCGGTGTTACCCAGAGCTTGATGTCGCTGCGGATGCCGATCCGCTGGCTGGAGAACATGTACTTGGCCCCACCGCCCACGCTCCAGGAGAAGCGGGTACTGGAACCGATCCCTTCCGCCTTGGGATCGAGAACGTTGATGCCGAGCGATCCGGTGATGAAGGGCCGCAGCTTCTCCGAGTGCCCGAACTCCTGCCGTCCGCCGATCTGGACGTAATTGAAAGCAAAGCCGCCGGGCAGAGGTACGTTCGCTCCTCCTCCAGCCGGATCGAATTCGATGTCGCTATCCTGCCGGGAGTAGAGCAGCTCAACTGCAGATCCCATACTGGCCAGGAAGCTGACGACCAGACCCCAGGAGAATGAATCGGGGACCCGGAGCTCGCCCGCTCCCAGCACGCCCCCTGCGTCGGTCTGGAAGGCGCCGCCAAATGACCAGGCCGCAAACGGCGTGAGCTCGAAGCGGTTGTAGCGCACCTCCTGCAATTGCGCTGCTGCCGGCG
>JBJMPB010000060.1:0-3942 GCA_045803455.1 Gemmatimonadales bacterium
CTGCGCCCGCACATCGATCTCCCGTTCGGCTTCGTAATAGTCCGTGGGACGCTCCGGCTGCTTCACCAGGCAGCTGGACCCACCCTGCAGCAGGCTCACCGAGTCCTGCAGCAGCTGCGCGGTCTTGTAGTCCTGCTTTTCTTGCGCCTTCAGCGCCCGCTCGATGAGCTCGTTGGCCTTATCCGCCTCCTTCGCGTTGCCCTTCATCGCCCAAGCCTGCCGGTTGGCCTCGCACTTGGCCTGGGCGTCGGTGTAAGCCCGCTGGGCCTTCTGGTAGCGGCCGTAGGGGTTGTCGTCCGACTGGGCGGCCTTCTCCCGCTCGGCCTCTCCCGCCTTGAGCCCGGTGATCAGCTTGCTTACCACGTCAGGCGTGAGCACCACGCTGCCGCCTGCGGCCGGAGTTGGGTCCGCGGCCGGGGCTTGGGTCTCTCCCCCGGTGGCCTTCTTGACCTTCTTCTTGAGTCCGCCGAACTGGGCCGAGGCTGGGGTGGCAAGCGTAAGCGCGGCAATGGCGAGGATGGCGAGACGTGCGAGCTGCATGGGATCTCCTCAAGGATGTACTGACTGCCGGAGCGAGCGCTTCCCAGGTTGATTGGGACCAGCCGAATATGCTCGATGCGAGAGTGGATGGACTTCGGAAGCCCAAATGTGGCGGAGACATGGCTCCGGCGCCACTCTGCCGGTTGATGGGCGTCTGCCGATCCAGCATCATTGTTCCGTTCCTCAACCCTGAGCATTGAATGACCATCAACGACCTCCTGCAGGCGAACCTCTCACTGACCCTCGTCCTGAGCCTGTGCCCTCGATTGGTGGCGGCCCAGCAGCCCGCGGACAGCGTCAGACCGCAGTTTACCCTGGAAGAGGTCATGGTCCCGGTGCGGGACGGGATCCATCTGCAGACTGCCATCGTTCGTCCGGCTCAGCAGCCTGGACCGCTTCCCGTCCTGTTCACCCGAACCCCCTATGGCGTGCCCGACAAGGCGCCAACGAAGATTCCCGCGGCGTTCAAGGAGCTGGTGCAGGACGGCTACATCTTCGTGTTTCAAAACCTGCGCGGCCGCTTCAAATCCGAGGGCGTGTTCAAGCTCTCTTCCTACGTGGATCTCTCCGACTCGGCCGCGACCAACGAGACCACCGATGCCTATGACAGCATCGAGTGGCTGGTGAAGCACATTCCCAACAACAACGGCAGGGTGGGGATGTACGGGGTGTCTTACGACGGACTCACTACGGCGCTGGCCATGCTGAAGCCGCATCCCGCGCTCAAGGCGGTGAGCGAGCAGGCGTCGCCGGTGGATCAGTGGATGAACGATGACATGCACCGCTACGGTGCGCTGCGGGAGAGCTATGCCTTCGAGTACAGCGTGATGGAGCAGGCCGACAAGAACGAGAACACCAACTTCGACTTCGACCTCTACGACTCCTATAGCTGGTATCTCCGCCTGGGTGCGCTCTCCAACGCCAACACGAAGTACCTGAAGAACAAGATCCCCTACTGGAACGACATCGTTGCCCATCCTGATTACGACGAGTTCTGGAAGCGCGAGGCCTGGATCCGGCAGCTCGACTCGACCACGGTACCCAACCTCAACGTGGCCGGGTTCTGGGATCAGGAGGATCCATGGGGACCTTGGCAAATTTTCCGCCACGCGGAGAGACACGATCCGGAGCACAGCAACTTCATGGTTGCCGGGCCCTGGTTCCATGGTGAATGGCAGTGGCCCAAGGCCGACAGCATCGGCCTGATCTCATTCGGAGGACACGATACGGGACGGGAGTTCCGGGAACAGATCGAGGCGCCATTCTTTCGCTACTATTTGCACGGCATGGGCGAGAAACCGGGCTGGCAGGCCAAGACCTTCCAGTCCGGCTCCAATCGGTGGCAGACCTATGACTCCTGGCCGCCCAAGAACGCCGCAACGAGAAAACTGTATCTCCACGCCGATGGCACGCTCTCATTCGACCAGCCGAAGGCAGCACCGGGGCGCGGAGGCTATCGGGAGTACGTGTCGGATCCAGCCAACCCCGTTCCATATCGCGAGCGTCCCATTTCACCAACCTACCCCGGCGGTGACTGGCGTACCTGGGAGGTGGCAGACCAGCGCTTCGTGGATGGACGCCCTGACGTGCTGACGTATGTCAGCGAGCCGCTCAAGGAGAATCTGACGGTCACGGGGGAATTGGCAGCGAACCTATATGCCTCCACATCCGGCACCGACGCGGACTTCATCATCAAGCTGATCGACGTATATCCGGAGGAGATCCAGCCTGACCCCTGGGACAAGGATGAGGGGCCCAGCCCCGGACAGTACGAGCAATCGGTTAACGGCTACGAGCTGCCGATCGCAATGGAGGTGAAGCGAGGCCGATACAACCGGAGTTACGAGCATCCCAGGCCGCTGCCGGCAGGAAAGCCGGTACAATGGGCGATTCCGCTCCGGGATCACGACCACGTATTCCTGAAGGGTCACCGGTTGATGGTGCAGGTGCAGTCCACCTGGTTCCCCATCATCGACCGGAATCCGCAGAAGTTCGTCCCCAGCATTTACCAGGCTCAGGCGAGCGACTACGTCAAGGCGACGCAACGGGTGTATTCGTCGGCCGAGTTGCCGTCGTATGTGGTGCTGCCGGTGGTTCGGTAGGCGGACGGGCAATCGGTCGGACAGGCGGACAGGCGGACAGGCGGACGAAAACACCTCATCCCGAGTGGAACGAGGGATCTACTTGGCGTCGGCTCTTCGCGTCGGCAGATCGCCCGTCGAGGCAAGCAGCTTCTCCATAGTACGAAATTGGCGAATTCAGCCTGCAGCGAGGACTAGCGGTCGGCGCGAAATACGGTTTTTCCCTCCAGCAGCGTTTGCAGGACTCGCGCATTGTGAATCTCGCCTTGGGGGATGTTGAAGAGATTCCGGTCCAGCACGATCAGGTCGGCGGACTTGCCGACCTCGATCGAGCCGGTTTCCCGTTCCAGATGGTTCTGATAGGCGGCGTTGATCGTGTACATGGCGATCATCGTTTTCAGGTCCACCCGTTCCGCCGGATTCCAGGGCCGCTGGTCAGGCTCGTCCAATTGTTGATGCGTGATGCCCACCTCGGTGGCATCGAGCGGATTCAGGGACGAAACCGACCAGTCGCTCCCACCCGAGACCACTGCTCCGGTCCGCACCACGCTTGCGATTGGATAGAGCCAGCGCGAGCGCCTGGGGCCCAGCGCGGGCTCGGTAAGCTGAGTGAGATACTCGTCACCATTGGCCCAGAACGCCTGAAAGTTGGCGATGACGCCGAGAGCACGGAAACGCGGGATGTCGGCGGGATCGATCAGCTCGAGGTGGGTGATGGTATGCCGGGCGTCATGGGCGCCGTTGCGTTCCCGGGCGCGGGCGAAGGCATCAAGCGTCATTTGGATGGCCCGGTCGCCGATGGCGTGCACGTGGATCTGAAATCCGCTGCGGTCGAGCGTTACCGCCAGGTCCTTGAGCCGGACCGGATCGTAGATCGGCTGGCCCGAGTCGCCCTTCCGGTCGAGGTAGGGTTGGAGCAGTGCGGCGGTGCGCGACTCGATGACGCCGTCGGCGAAGAGCTTGACCGCCGTCGGACGAACGTGTGCCGTCGTGTATGTGGATCGGAGCTCGCGAATTTTCGGAAGCAGGCTGTCGAGCAGGGGATCGTCCAGATGAATCGCAGCGACCACTCGGAGGGTGAGCATGCCCTTCCGGTCGGCTTCGGTATAGGCCCGGAGACTGGGCTCATCGGTCGACGCGCTGAACACGGTGGTGATGCCGAAGCTGTTGGCCAGCTTTTCTGCCCGTTCCAGTCCCGCGGCCAGCTCTCCGTCGGTCCGCTCCGGCACCAGCTTCGCCACCAGCGATACCGCGTCTTCCCGGAGCGCGCCGCTCGGCTCATGAGTGACTGGATCCCGCTCGATCCTGCCGTGCGGCGGGT
>JBJMPB010000150.1:0-12388 GCA_045803455.1 Gemmatimonadales bacterium
GATCCGCTGTTCGTCTACCACTGGACTATGATGATGGCGAAACAGGATAGCCTCGATCTCCAAACGCGAGACCTGGTACGGTTCGCTGCCGCGGTGGCTCAGGGGTACGAACCCGAGCTCCGAGAGCGGGTCACGGATCTCCGGTTATCCCAGGTGCCGGCTCAGTGGGTCGAGGAGCTGCTGCTGCAGAGCCTGCTCATGGTGGGGTACCCCCGCGCGCTCATCGCTTTCACGGTCTGGCGCAAGGTGAGCGAACTCGAGGCGCCAGAGTCGGATGCCGATCAGGACTACTCGCGCGCGCCGGAGTGGGCTCGGCGGGGCGAGGAGCTGTGCGGCGTGGTTTACGGAGAAAACTACCGGAAGCTCCGGGACAGCGTTCACGCGTTGCATCCGGCGGTGGATGCCTGGATGGTCACCGAGGGCTATGGCCGCACCCTGGCGCGTCCCGGCCTAGACCTCAGGCGGCGTGAGCTCTGCACCGTGGCCCAGACAGCGGTGCTGGAGGCTCCTCGCCAGCTCCACTCCCACCTTCGTGGTGCGCTGAACGCCGGCGCCACGTTTGGCCAAATCGAAGGAGCGCTATCGATCGTGAACCCGCTGCTCTCGTTCGACCAGTGGAAGAAGGTCAAGGAGCTCTGGAAGACGGTGCGCAACGGCTGGGTTCCGGCCGACTGATGCTGATCGATCGCGCGGTGGTGAGAGTGGTGGGCGGTACCGGAGGATCAGGGGCCAGCTCCTTCGCCCGGTTCAAGTACAAGCCCAAGGGTGGCCCTGATGGGGGCGATGGCGGCCATGGCGGCAGCGTTTACGTCAAGGGAGATCCCAACCTCGCCACGCTGCTCGACTACCGTTACCGAACCATGTGGAAAGCGGAGCGGGGAGAGCATGGGAGAGGAAAAACCCAGACCGGTGCTTCGGCGGCAGACATCTATCTGCCGGTTCCGCCCGGCACCGTCATCCGCGATGCAGAAACCGGACAGCTCCTGGGTGAGGTGCTCCAGGCCGGAGACACTCTAAGAGTGGCGCAAGGCGGACGGGGCGGACGCGGCAATGCCCGGTTCGCTACCTCCACGCACCAGGCTCCCCGCGAATGGGAGCCGGGAGAGGAGGGAGAAGACCGGCAGATCGAGCTGGTGCTGAAGCTCATTGCCGACGTGGGCCTGGTGGGCGAGCCCAACGCCGGCAAGAGCACGCTGCTCTCGGTGGTATCGGCCGCGCGGCCCAAGATCGCCGACTATCCGTTCACCACGCTCGAGCCCAACCTCGGCGTGGTCGCACTCTCAGGGCATCGCACCTTCGTCATGGCCGATATTCCAGGGATCATCGAGGGTGCCCACGAGGGCAAGGGACTCGGTTTTCGCTTCCTGCAGCACGTGGAGCGCACCCGGGTGCTCGCGTTTCTGGTTCCGCTCGACAGCGAAGACCCTCAGGCCACCTATCTAAGGCTCCGGCAGGAAATCGAAGCGTACAGCCCTGAGCTATCCCAGAAGAACCATGTCGTGCTGCTCACGAAGGCGGACCTGCTTCACCCGGGACATCCGTTGCCGGGTGTCAGTGCACCTGAGGCAACGGGCATCATTTCCGTCTCGAGCGCCAGCGGTCAGGGCATCGAGAACCTGAAGGAGTATCTCTGGAAGCTGGTGGAGCAGGCAAAAACCAGCGAAGCGGACGCGGCGGAAACGGAGATCTCCTGGCTGGAGGAAGACGGGTAATGACCGAAGAGCGACTCGCGTACCTGGCGCTCACCCAGGTGCCGGGCATGGGACCCGCCCGCCTGGCAGCGCTGCTCACCGCCTACCCTTCACCCCTCGGCGCCCATTCGGCGCCGTTCGAGCTTTTATGCACCGTGCCCGGATTTTCTCGCGCCATGGCGACAGCCCTCAAGGAGACACCTCTGCTTACCGGGCAAAAAACACTCGAGGCCGCCGAGCAACTGGGTGCGACCGTCCTGCTGCCGGATGAGCCGGAGTACCCAATGCTTCTCCGTCACATTCCCGACCCACCCCCGGTTCTCTTTGCGCTGGGAAACCGAACACTGCTCTCCCGGCCAGCGGCAGCAGTGGTAGGCAGCCGCGACCATTCCAGCTACGGAGGCTCGGTGTGCCGCCAGGTTGCGGGGGAGGCAGCCCGGGCTGGAGTGGTAATCGTGAGCGGCATGGCCCGAGGCCTCGACGCGGTAGCTCACGCCGCCGCACTCGATGCTGGGGGGACAACCATAGGAGTGCTGGGCAACGGCCATGGGGTGGTCTATCCAGCGGCCAATCGCAAGCTCTATGAGCGGGTCTCGGCGGAAGGACTACTGCTGAGCGAATTTGCTCCGGGAGAGCGGCCCCACGCCGGCAGCTTTCCCCGGAGGAACCGGCTGATCAGCGGGTTGTCGCGGGTTACCGTAGTGATCGAGGCGGCCGTGGGCTCGGGCGCGCTCATCACCGCCGGAACCGCGTTGGATCAGGGCAGGGAAGTGATGGCGGTTCCGGGTAACATCACGAGCACCGTATCGGAGGGCACCAACCGGTTGATCCGCGACGGCGCAACGCCGCTCCTCGAAACGGGCGACCTGCTGCAGCACTTCCCCGAGTTCGGAGTCCCATCGGCTGGAGGAAGGCCGGCCACTCCATCTCAGCCATCCTTGCCGGACTCCTTGTCCGCCCCTGAACGGGAATTAGCGGAGCTCATCGGCGGACAGCCACTGCACCCAGATGAGCTGGCAACTCGATGTGGCCGGCCGATTGGAGAAGTGTTGGGTATTCTGTGCGGCCTAGAGATCGCTGGGGTCGTTGAGCAAGGACCCGGGCGGGTCTTCAGGAGGGCCGGTAGTCTTTCATTCTGAATCGCCGCGTCACCCGCAACGCTCAGGAGGACATCGCAACGTAGATTTCAGGCATGCATGTGTACGTCCACGTCCCCTTTTGCGCCCGGCGGTGCAGCTACTGCGACTTTGCCATCGCGGTCAGGCGGGAGGTCCCGTCCGCCGCGTACACCCAGGCCATCCTCACTGAGTGGAACCTATGGCTCGAGGATCCGGTCTGGCATGAATCGCCAGTTATCGAGACCATCTACTTCGGTGGAGGCACACCGTCCCGGGTCTCGCCCGAGGCCATCGCCCAACTGCTCGACCGCCTCACCCGCCAACAGCCAGTTGCCGCCGACGCAGAGATCACGCTTGAAGCCAACCCCGATGACGTGACTCTTCCCGCAGCGGCCTCGTGGCGAGCGGCCGGGGTGAACCGGATTTCCTTGGGAGTACAATCATTCGACCCCGCCGTGCTCCAGTGGATGCATCGGGTCCATACGGCCGAGCAGGTGCCCGCTGCGGTGGAGGCGCTGCGTTGCGCCGGGTTTGAGGATCTCTCGCTCGATCTGATCTTCGGCTTGCCGGGCAACCTGGCCAGGGATTGGGAGGATGACCTGGTCGGCGCGTTCGCTCTGGAACCGGAGCATCTGTCGCTCTACGGCCTTACGGTCGAGCCCCACACTGTGCTGGGCCACAGGGCAGGCCGGGGCGAGCTGACTCCCGTGGACGAGGAACTCTATGCGGCGGAGTTTCTGGCGGCCCATCAGGCGCTCTCCGCCCGGGGTTACGATCACTATGAGGTCTCCAACGCCGCGCTGCCCGGATACCACGCCCGCCATAACTCCGCGTACTGGAAACGGGCCCCCTTCATTGGACTGGGACCCTCAGCCCACAGCGGTTTCGGCCGGGAGCGCCGGTGGAACATCAGAGAATGGGCCGAGTACGACCGCGCGCTGCAGAGTGGAGGCTCGCCGCTTGCCGGGCGGGAGGAGCTGGACCAACCGGCCATCCGCTTGGAGGAGCTCTACTTGGGGCTTCGGACCAGAAACGGGTTGCCGGAGCACCACATCCCCTCGGCCCTCCGAAGCGCCTGGATCCACAGCGGGTGGGCGGAGCTTCAGGAAGGCAGGATCCGGCTCACGCCGGAAGGATGGCTCCGTTTGGACGCCTTGGCAGCCTCCATCTAGATTTCTCCCATGCCGCTATCAGAGCAGTTGAGCGAGCGCGAGCTTCGGGTGCTCGAGGCCGTGGTGCAGACATATATCGAGACCGCCGAGCCGGCGGGCAGTCAGACTATTGCCCGGAGGTTCGGCCTGGGCGTCTCTCCGGCCACGATTCGCAACACCATGAGCGAGCTGGAGGACAAGGGCTTCCTATTTCATCCACATACCTCCGCCGGGCGGATCCCGACGGACCGGGCCTACCGGGTGTATGTGGACGCCATCATGCGGTTGTCTCCCCCGAGCCACGAGCAGCAGCACACACTGCGGGCCGAGCTGGCGGTCCCCCGCAGTGCGGTGGAAGAGATCCTCCGGCGAGCCGCCCAGGTACTCGGGGTTCTGACCCAGGAGCTGGGCGTGGCGGTGGCCCCGGCTCTGGATCAGGTGGTGCTGGAGCGACTCGAGCTGGTACAGGTGAGCTCCGAACGCCTGCTCCTCGTGTTCAATCTCCGGAGCGGTGTCGTGCGCACGATTTTCGTGGAGGTCCCTCGCCTGGTGGCTCCCAGCGCGGTACAGCAGGTGGCGCAGATTCTCAACCAGCGGCTGGCCGGACTCACGCTCAAGGATATTCGGGCGACGCTTTCCGAGCGGCTCCGCGACTGCGGTGGCCAGGACGATCGCGAGCTGCTGAATATTTTCATCGCCGAGGGCGATGGTCTTTTCGATCTGTCCAACGACGAGAATGGCGTGGTGCTGGGCAGCGCCCAGATGCTGGCGGATCAGCCCGAGTTTGCCTCCAATACCCGGATGCGCGAGCTCCTCCGGCTGACCGAGGGACGGGATCTCCTGAAACAAGCGCTGGAATCACGCCGACAGCGGGGGCTGTCCGTCACCATCGGAGCGGAAAATCCCGATGCCAGGCTCAGCGACTTTACCCTGGTCACCTCCTCGTATGAGGCTGGCAGCCTGAAAGGTGTGATTGGAGTGATGGGCCCTACCCGCATGCCCTACGACAAAATCATCGGCCTGGTGGAGCACACCAGCCGTCTGGTGGAAGGATTGCTGGAGTGAGCGAATTCTACTCCCTGCTCGGGGTTGCCCGGGACGCTTCCGAAGCCGAGATCAAGAAGGCCTATCGGAAGCTGGCAATGGAATACCATCCTGACCGGAACTCGTCGCCAGAGGCAGAGGCCAAGTTCAAGGAGATCACCGAGGCGTACGAGATCCTGCGCGATCCGCAGAAACGCGCAGCGTACGACCGCTACGGCAAGGCTGGCATCGGCGGAGCCGCCGGTGGTTACGGCTTCCACCATGTCGATTTGAGTGAGGCGCTCAACATCTTCATGCGCGACTTCGGAGCCATGGGTGGCCTCGAGGGCCTCTTCGGGGGCCGGCGCACCCGGGCTGAGGAGCGCCGCGGCCAGGATATTCGGGTGACCGTTCGGCTCACGCTGCAGGAGGTTGCCCTCGGCGCCAAGAAGACGGTAAAGCTGAAAAGCCTGGAGCGGTGTACCACCTGCGAAGGGACCGGGGCCAAGCCCGGGACCAAGTCGACCACTTGCGGCACCTGCAACGGGAGCGGCGAGGTCCGTCGGGCGACTCGCAGCATGTTTGGCCAGTTCATCTCGGTGGCGCCGTGTCCCACCTGCGGCGGTGAGGGCACCGTCATCCGCGAGACCTGCGAAATCTGCCGGGGCGAAGGCCGGGTGCGGGGCGATCGCAGCGTTACAGTGGACATTCCGGCCGGCGTGTCGACCAACAACTATCTGACGCTCCGGGGACAGGGTGCCGCCGGTCCCCGCAACGGCCCCAGCGGTGACCTCCTGGTGATGCTGGACATCAAGGACGACGACCGGTTCGAGCGGCAGGGTGACGACCTGATCTTCGATCTTCCGCTGTCCTTCTCTCAGGCGGCCCTCGGCGGCGAGCACGAGGTGCCAACGCCCTACGGCGAGGAACGGCTTCGAATCCCTCCCGGCACCCAGCCGGAGACGGTGCTCCGGCTTCGGGGAAAAGGGCTCCCGATTCTGGGACAGGACAGTAAGGGAGATCTCCTGGTGCGAGTGCACGTGTGGACGCCGGAGCGTATCACGGACGAGCAGGAGCGGCTGTTTCGCGAGTTGGCCAAGCTGGAGGGAGAGGCACCCAAGCGCGCGCCCGGCTTCTGGTCCAAGCTCAAGGAGGCGCTGGGAGCATGAGCTGGTGGGCCATCGACGTTCGGACAGCCGCCGACCGCAGAGAGATGCTGGGTGCCTGGCTGGTGGCCCGAACCGGACAGGCAGTGGAAGAGCGAGATGATGGGACGCTGGTAGCGTTTGCGCCCGACGAAGACACGGCCGATGCCCTGGTTCGCGAGCTCGACCGAAGCAAAGACGGACCAGTAGAGACCGAACGCCATCGGGTCGAGGCGGAGGACTGGTCCACCCGCTGGCGTGAAGGACTCGCCCCCCGTCAGCTGGGCCGGCTCACGATTGTCCCCTCATGGCTGCCTCAAGCCTCGGATCCCGACCCACTCACCGTCGTGCTCGACCCGGAAACCGCGTTTGGCAGCGGGGAGCATGGATCGACCCGCGCAGCTCTGACCCTGTTGAGCCGGTTGGTCGAACCGGGAGACCGGGTGATCGATCTGGGAAGCGGCAGTGGCATCCTTACGATTGCCGCGATCAAGCTCGGCGCAGCCAGTGCGATCGGCATCGAGGTGGACGCCGAAGCGAACGAGGTGGCCTATCGCAATGCTGCCCGGAACGGAGTGGACCAACAGGTGGAGTTTCTCGAGGGCGATGCCGGGGTCCTCGCGCCTCTGGCCGGCCCCGCCGACCTTCTACTTTCGAATATTCTGCGGATTGTGAACACCACGCTGCTTCCGGTGATTGCCGCATCACTTCGGCCGGGGGGTGTGGCCATCTTTTCCGGGATGGAGCAGGGCGAGGCCGACCAGTTCCGCGGCGATCTCGCAGACGCCGGATTTCGCCAGCTCCAGGACACACTAGACGCAGGGTGGTGGGGGGTGGCTGCCGAGCGCCCGGAATGAAGGTGGTGTTGCAGCGGGGAAGTGCGGCGGGTGCCCTCTGGGCGGTGGGGAAGCGGGTAAGTCTCGATGAGCATGAGATCCATCACCTAAAGGTTCGGCGGGCGAAGGACGGCGAGCCGGTTGAGGTGCTCGACGGGGCCGGTCTGATTGGAACGGGAACGCTGGTGCGGCTGGGGCGGGAATGGATGGTGGAGGTTGGTTCGGTCAAGCTCCAGCCGGTTCCGGCGCCGCTTACGCTCGCGGTTGCCATGGGCGACCGGGATCGGTTTTCTTGGATGGTGGAAAAATCGGTCGAGCTGGGAGTGACCAGAATCGTTCCGCTCCAGAGCGAGCGGACTGCCGGAGTGGCCACCCGGCTCAAGGACGTTCACCTCGACCGGCTCCGCCGCTCGGCGCTGGACGCGATCAAACAATGTGGCGCGGCCTGGGTCCCGTCCATCGATGCTCCGAGAACGTTTACCGCATTTGCAAGAGAGCCGGTAGGCGGTACCGCGTGGCTGGCGGACGAGGCCGGCGTTCCGGCGCCTGCCTCCCTGAGCGAGGGTGCGGTCACGGTGATTATAGGGCCGGAGGGCGGGCTGACCTCTACTGAACGGGAGACAGTAGTGGGGGCAGGGTACCAGCTCGTGAGCCTGGGTCTCCATACTCTTCGCTTCGAGACCGCGGCTGTTGCCGCCGCTGCAGCGGTTACCCACGCCAGGATGCGGAGTGCCCGTGGCTGATTGCCTGTTCTGCCGGATTGTGGCTGGAGAGATTCCCGCCACGATCGTCAAGCGTTCGGATGAAGCGCTAGCCTTTCGAGACATCGATGCCAGGGCGCCGGTGCATGTGCTAGTGATTCCCACCAAACACGTGGCGGCAGTCCGGGATTCCAAGGGCGCAGATGGCGAGCGTTTGCTGGGCCGGCTCTTCGCCTTTGCCGCCGAGACCGCCGCTGAGCAAGGTCTCGACCGGGATGGCTACCGGATTGTGACGAACACGGGAAAGAATGCCGGCCAGAGCGTGGATCATCTGCACCTGCATGTGCTCGGCGGAAGGAAGCTGAGTTGGCCGCCGGGGTGAGGAACGTGAGGAACGTGGGGAAACTGAAGGGTGATTAGCCCATCCTTCGAGATCGATCCTGGATCGAGCGGTAGAGCTTCCAAAGAAGCTGGCCAACACGATTCCGCTTAGTGCTTAGCCGCTCCCACTGGTCGTTAGACAATATCCTCGATCACGTCCAAATAACAGCAGATACGAGAGCTCCGAGGAGGAGCCAAGTGAGACGTCAAGGTACCGGCGGAATACACGTGAGCCGGACTTTGCGACCCTTCGGCGATGTTTGTAGGGATTGACAGCGCTGCTCGCCTTGTTTGAGCAGTCAATCCATACAGTTCATTTTTTCGGCCAATTCTCGGTGGCACCATAGATCTCCAATGCGAGTTCATGGGCGACTCTCCACGTGGTGAGTTCTTCGTACGGCATCATGGTCCATAATAGATGTGCCTAACAGTCTTGCCCCACCCTTTCAACCCAGATCGGTTCATTTTCCACTCTCCCGGTTCACGTTCCCCACGTTCCCACGTAACCTGCTTGCTGATCGATACTCCTCCCAATAAATTTTCCAACTTATTCGGAATCCTGCCCTTATCGGGCCGAGAGGGGTGAGTAAGCGAATGCCAGAGGTCATCATTCACGATGACGAGAGCTTCGATCGGGCACTAAAACGGTTCAAGAAGAAGTGCGAAAAGGCCGGAATTCTGTCGGATCTTCGGAAGCACCGTCACTTCGAAAAGCCGAGCGAGAAGCGGAAGCGGAAAATGAACGCCGCGGTCCGCAAAACCCGCCGTGGTCCCCGTGTCCCCCGCGTCTGACCTTGCGTCAACCCTGCGCGCCGCGTTGAACGCCGCGCGTAAGGCGCAGGATAAAGAACGCACCCTGGTCCTCGGTACGATCCTGGCCAATTTGAAGAATCGCGAGATCGAGCTCCGCCGGCCTGCCACCGACGATGAGGTCATCGATGTCCTCCGGAAGGGCATCAAGATCCGGCGGGAAGCCGTGGAGCAGTACACCAACGCCAGCCGGCCGGATCTGGCCGAGGCCGAAGGGGCCCAGATCAAGACTTTGGAGGAGTTTCTGCCCCCAGCGGTGGACCCGGAGGAAATTCGCGCTGCGGTCCGCAGTGCCATCGGCGCTGGGGCCAAAGACATCGGGAAGGTCATGTCGCAGGTGTTACCCAAGTACAAGGGCCGGGCCGATGGAAAGTTGATCAACCAGATTGTCCGTGAGGAGCTGCAGGCCGGTTGATGACGCAGGTGGAATTTCTCTCTCCCGACGGGGTGCCGGCACAGATGAAGGGCGGCACCCCGTCGCCGTTGCCGGAGGCGCAGATTGCCGATGCGCTGGAGACCATCGAGTTCGAAGCGGTGCTCGATCTGGTCGCCGATCACGCAGCGGGCCCCCTCGGCGCCGCGCGGGTTCGGAGCCGGCGTCCCACGCAAGGCCTGGACTGGATTCGGGCCGAGCTGGACCGGGTGGGCGAGGTGGCCGGTCTCTTTCGCGGGGGGGACGGATTGGTCTCCGAAGCGATCCCCGACGTCACCCAGGTTCTCGCGCGGCTTCGTATCCAGGGAAGCGTGCTCGATGGCCTCGACCTGGTCGCCCTGCTCCAGGTTCTCCGAGCGGCCCGCGGGGTTCACGCCGATCTCGAGCGAATTGCCCGTCTGGCGCCGCTGAGCGCTGAGCTGCTGCGTCCGTTGCCGGAAAAGACGCTGGAGCGGAGGTTGGATCAATCCGTGGACCCGGATGGAAACCTGCTGGACACAGCGAGTCCCCGTCTGGCCGCCGCCCGGCGGGAAGTCCAGGCCGCCCGCCAGCGTCTGCTCCGGAGGCTCGATACGCTGCTTCGCGGTCTGGAGAGTGGGTCGACTCCTTCGGACGCGTCGGTGACAGTGCGGGGAAACCGCTACGTCATCCCGGTTCGGCGGGATTCCCGGAGCCGGCCACCCGGGATCATTCATGATGAGTCCGGCAGCGCGGGCACTCTGTTCATCGAACCGTCCGAGACCATCGAGCTGGGGAACGCGCTGCGTGAGGCCCAGGTTGAGGAGGAGCGGGAGACGCTTCGGGTGCTCCGGGAGCTGACCGACCTGCTCCGACCACATCTCACCGTGCTCCGGGACATCGTCGAGATGTGCGTTGGAGTGGATGATCTGGTTGCCCGGTCAAAGTACGCCGCGGCGGTGGGAGGCGAAAAGCCGATGGTCGCCGAAGCACCCGCGTTGCTCAGGATCGTGAACGGACGGCACCCGCTTCTCCTGGCGGGCAACATCGAGGTGGTTCCCTTTGACCTTGCGCTCGCGCTGGAGGAGCGCACCCTGCTGGTCAGCGGTCCGAACACGGGCGGAAAGACCGTGCTGCTCAAGGCCGTCGGTCTGGCGGCCGCGCTTGCCGCCTCGGGAATTATCCCGCCGGTGGGGGAGGGAAGCGCGCTGCCGGTCTTCCGGCGTATGTACGCCGATATCGGAGACCAGCAATCGATCGCGGCGAGTCTCTCGACCTTCAGCGCTCATGTTCGCCGGCTGCGACAGATCCTGGATCAGGCGGACGATGCCACCCTCGTGCTGCTGGACGAGATCGGGAGTGGCACCGATCCGGTCGAAGGCGCCGCCCTGGCCGCGGCCACCCTGGTCTCCCTCACCCAGCGCAACTCGGTGACGCTCGCCACGACCCATCTCGGCGCTCTGAAAGAGCTGGCCAGCCAGACTGAAGGAATCGTGAACGCGTCTCTCCAGTTCGACGCAGCCACTCTCACCCCCACCTACCGTCTGCTGAAAGGTGTGCCCGGACGATCGTATGGCCTGGCCATCGCCCGGCGGCTCGGAGTGGGGCAGGAGATACTGGCCGACGCGGAGGCTCGGGTTCCGGATACGGAACGGCGGTTGGATGCCTTGCTCGCGGCGGTGGAGGAGCGTGAACGCGAATTGCGCTTGAGGCAGCAGGAGCTGGAGGAGCGAACGGTCGAGCTGGATTCCCTGAATGCCGGGCTCAGAGTCCAGGAGGAGAGCCAAACCGCGCGCGACGCCGAGTTGAAGCGCCGGGAGAAGGAGGCCGATCGGGACGGAAGAAGGCTTGCTCGGGCGCATCTCATGGAGGCGCGGCAGCGGGTTGAGGATGCCTTGGCGCAGGCGCGCGGTGCGGCGGACGAAGCGGCTGCCCGGGAGGCACGAAAGCTGGTGGAGGAAGGAATCGTGGAGCAGGGGCAGGCGTTGGAGAGTGCAGAGGCGGACCGGCGGACGAGCGGACAGGCGGACGGCCTTCAATTGGGAGATCGGGTACAGGTTGGGAGCGGCACCGCTGGAGAAGTGCTGGAGATCAGATCTGATGGCAAAGTGGTTATTGCTGCTGGTGCGGTACGTCTGGTGGTGGAGCCTGGTGACGTGACTCCTATCCGCCCGTCCGCCCGTCCCCCCGTCCGGCCGACATCCCGTCGGTCAGCCCGTCCGGCCGTCCGCCCTTCTGCATCGCTGCCTTCCGGCCCGCCCACCCAGAGGGTGCCCGCCCCGCTGGAAATCGATCTCCGGGGCATGACGGGGGATGAGGCCGAGACCGCCACGGTGGCTGCGGTCGATGCCGCCGTGCTAGCCGAGCAGCCGTATCTCAGAATCATTCACGGCATGGGGACCGGTGCGGTGCGGGAGCGAGTCCGCCGAGTGGTGTCGCGGGACCGGCGCATCTCCCGTTACGGGTTTGCGCCTCGCAACCAGGGCGGGACCGGAGTCACCATCGTCGAGTTCTCCGCGTGAGTATGATCCCCGAGGAGACCATCGAGCAGGTGCGGGACAGCACCGATCTGGTTACCCTGATCGGCGAGTCGGTCTCGCTCAAGCGGACCGGCGCCGATTACCGGGGGCCCTGTCCTTTCCACGGAGGCACCAACCGGAACTTCACCGTCATCCCCAAGAAAGGCCGTTATTACTGCTTCGTCTGCCACGAGTCGGGCGACGTCTTCTCCTGGTTCATGAAACGCATGGGGCTGGGCTACCCCGACGCCGTGCGGGAGGCGGCTAAACGCGTCGGCGTCAACATCCCGGACCGGCCTGACCGCGCGGGCCCCGATCCGAACGAAGCGCTGTACACCGCAGTCGCCGCGGCTCACGACTGGGTCGCCCGGCAACTACTGGAGCTACCCGATGCCAGGATTGCCCGGGAGTATCTGGTGCGGCGGGATGTGCCTCTGGATACCGCGGCCTTACTGGGGCTGGGGTTCGCGCCGCAAGGGAAAGCGTTCCTCGAGGCGATGCAAAAACTGGGGATCGAGCACTCCGTCCTGCTGGAAGCCGGTCTTGCGGCACAGCGAGACGACGGTCAGGTGAGCGCCCGGTTCCGGGGCCGGCTGCTCTTTCCCATTCACGATCTCCGAGG
>JBJMPB010000193.1:0-6459 GCA_045803455.1 Gemmatimonadales bacterium
GGGGTCTGCGAACTAGCAGCTGGCGACTAACCCCTATGTGACCCTGCCCACAGCCGCTCTGCGCGCCGGACCGTTTACTTCCCAAGTCAGCGAGAACGGACATCCTGGCTCACTCAAGCTGGAGGCGAGAACATGCCACGCGGGGATAAGTCCTCTTATACGGGCAAGCAGAAGCGCCAGGCGGAGCATATCGAAGAAGGTTATGAGAAGCGTGGCGTCTCTCGCGGGGAAGCGGAGCGGCGCGCATGGGCCACCGTGAACAAGGAAACCGGCGGCGGTAAGAAGAGCGGGTCCGGTCGAGGCAAGAAGTCGAACCGCAGCTCCTCTCGAAAGGGTGGCAAAAAAGGCGGACGCGCCTCCGCGTCGCGCTCGAAATCCTCCCGCTCCACAGCGGCACGGAAAGCCGCGTCAACTCGGCGGCGCCGGTCATCCGGGACCCGGAAGAGCACCAGTCGAAAACGCTCCAGTAGCACTCGCAGCTCCAGTCGGTCTGGAGGAACCCGGAGCCGGAGTCGGTCCAGTACCAGCCGTAGCCGCTCGGGCCGACGAAAGAGCAGCCGCTAGTATCGACGCAGGAACGCAAAAAAGGAATGCCACCGAGTGGTGGCATTCCTTTTCTCTTGCACCAGCTCGAGTGTTAATCGCTGGCTTTACCGCCTAGGCCAATCGACATACCGAGCGAGGCTACTAGGTCATTCTGGAAATCGTCGCCTCCACCGAAGTCTCCGTTGTACAGGTAGTCTTCCAGATCGATCCGGAAGCCAATCCTTTTATCTTCGCCTCCACCGAACCTGAAGCCCAGACCGAGCACGCCGCCGAAGTCGGTTTTGCTGGCGTCGTTATCGAACGGGTTGCTGCCGCGAGACAACAGGGCAGGGCCGGCGGCAAGATAGAATCCAACACTGTTAGTTACCGGTGAGAGCGCCAGCAGCAACCGGGCATTGGCCAGCAGGAGATCGGTGTTTCCGCTCTGGTTGATGGTTTCGTTGCCGATCTTGGCCGGAGCATATCCACCCGTCGCTTCGAACCCGAGATTTCCGGTTCCCCAAAATGTCAGCCGCACTCCCCCGGCGGCGCCGGTGTTACGGGAGATATCCTCGTCCAATGCACCCACCGAGTTGCTGGTTGGGATGTACGCGCCGACCCACGGGGTGAGCTCAACCCCACCCTGCGCCGCCGCCGGCGTTGCTGCCGTTGAGATCACAGCGAGAGCAGTGACCGAACCCGCCAGTGTTCCCATCAGCTTTCGTATCGACATACCCACTCCTTATCAGAAGCTCTTGTGGACACAAACCCGAGCGCTGGTTGACACGCGCTGTTCGTGCGCCGGACTTTCCGGAGTGACCAGGATGCGCAGGACCCGATACCCCCGCTGTGAAATGAGTCACCCGCGCTGGGTGAGCCGGCCGTAAACAGAAGAGGCGGCATCGCTTGCGCGATGCCGCCTCGCCTGATCCAGGAGAGCTTAAGCTGCTTATTTCTTACCCAACCCGAGGAGCGGAATGCCGACACCGAATGAGAGATGGACGTCATTCTGTGTCTTCTTCTCGTCGGCGGGACCGAACCCTGGGATTTCAGCCTGGGGCTTGTACACGTAGTCCTCAGCGCTCACCTGCAGATGGAGCAGGCTGCCCAAGCGGAACCCTGCACTGGCGCCCACCGTGCCGCCGATATCGGTCTTCTTCTCCGCATTGGCGTAGAACGCGCCGCTCCGGTTGATCACGCCCACACCACCGGTGACCAGGAACGAAATGGGGCTGCTGGCCGGAATGATATGAAAGCTGACTCGGCCACTGCCGGTGAAGATGTTGGCGTCTTCACTCTGATCTCCGAATCCGCTGGCGGTCACCTTGAGATCACTCGGCGCATACGCACCGGTGAACTCGAGCCCAAGCCGGTTCCCCAGCATGATGCCCAGCCGGCCACCCAGCGTGAAGCTCATCTCCTGCTTGAACTCTTCGCCGCTCGCGGCCTTGACCAGTTCGGTGGTCGGGATGTACACGCCGAGGTTTGGAGTCAGACTGATCCGCTGCGCCATCACTGGATGGGCCGACGCCGCCAGCGCTACACCGCCCGCCAACAGGACGCGGGCCATCCACGCGTTGCCACGCATTGAGCCTCCGGTCGATATGGGGGAAGGATGAAATACAGTCAGCCGATGCTTCCTCAACACCACCGGTGGGGGCAAGAACCGTGCACCCGGAACCAGCCCGTTAAGTTATTTGGGCTGCTCGGGTTACCGAACGAGGTGGAAGGTCATGCTGGAGAATTGAAGGCTTTGCGGCGGCTTGCGAGGCTAGTCCTCACGGCGGACCTCTCGAGCCGCCTTGTCGTTGCGGAGGCCAATAAAGCGGGGATGGCGGAGTAGGCCTGCCGTGGTCCACTCGGAAAATCCGATCTGCGCTACCAGCCTCGGCATGACCCACTGGACTTCTCCCGCGGGCGCCGGTCCTTCCGAAAAGGGCGAAGCGTCGCGGTGCAATGGCACCAGCCGCTGGTGGAGTGTCTCCAGCGTCCGGCGATCGTACCCGGTGCCGACTTTCCCGGCATAACGCAGCGATTTTCCTTCGTAGTATCCCACCAGCAGAGCCCCGAGGCGCTCGCGAGATCCCTGAGGCGCGGTGTAGCCTCCGATCACGAATTCCTGCTGGCGTACGCATTTCAACTTCAGCCAATCGGTCGAGCGGGCACTGACGTATCGCGAGTCTGCTCGTTTGGCGAGAATGCCTTCGGCTCCCTGGTCACAGGCTTCCCGCAGCATTGCGGCCGAACCCGAGGTCTTGTGGGGAGTGAACCTGATCGGATCATCGAACCACACCACATCGCGCAGCACGGCTTTGCGGTCCACCAGGGGGAGGGCGGTGAGATCTATGCCTTCATAGAATAGACAGTCGAACAGATAGAGAAAAATGGGTACTTGGGTCCGCCGGGCCCGGATCGGGTCTCGCAGCTGCATCCGTTGCTGCAGGCGCGCAAAGCTGGTGACCCCGCGATCAGGATCGAACGCAACGATTTCGCCGTCGAGCACTGCGTCGCCCCGCACCGCCGGCTCCAGCGCCTCGACCAGCTCCGGATACGCACCGTTCAGTGGTTTGCGGTTGCGCGAGTAGATCCGCACTGTGCCGCCGCTGACGTAGATCAGGGCCCGAACTCCATCGAGCTTGGGCTCATAGATCCACTTGCCCTGGGAGGGCAGGGCTTCCGTGAGGGTGGCGAGCATGGGAGCCACCCAGGTTGGCTGCGCCCGGTAACGAAGTCCGCCCGGTGCCGTCTTGGCCAATACTCTCAAAGCCCGGGTGCTCATGCGCTCTGCCTCTGTAGCAATGCATCCAGATCCTGCTTCGATGACAGCACCTTCGCCCAGGGATCGCCGTCCTCGTCGAGAACACCAGGGACAGTGTGCAGCGTGAAATCCGTCGGATAGATCTTCTCCAGCTGGTCCCAGGTAACCGGCATGGACACTGTCCCCATCGGATGCCGCCGGGGACAGAAGATGGAAGCGAGTGACTTTCCCCGGCTGTTCTGGTTGTAGTCGAAGAAGATCTTGCCGGTTCGGCGGGGAACCGACCACTCCAGGGTGATCTCTTTGGGCCACTCTTGCAGCGCGTACCGGCCTATCGTCTCCGCAATGCTTCTGGCCGCGTCGTAGTCGAACTTCCGAACAATCGGCAAGTAGAGGTGCAGTCCGGTCCGTCCCGAGGTCTTCACGAAGATCTCCAGGCCGAGACGGCCCAGCATCTCGCGCAGCCTCAGGGCCAGTTCGCGAGTGCGCTTGAACGCCTTCCGATGTAGTTCGGGCTCTTCGCCCTTGCCCTCTTTTCCCGAGTAGAGGTAGGGATCCAGGTCGAAGATCACGAAGTCCGGATAATTCAGCACCGACTCCTCGAGATTGGCTTCGGAGCCGGAGAACTTAAGGCTGCGGCCCCGCGCATCCGGGCCCGGGTCAACCCGCGAAAACCAGGGGTGCAGCTCCAGGCCACCCATTTGCGCCAGGAACAGGAGGGTAGGAAGGTTGTCGCAGATCAGATACTCGCCGTCGCCTTCGTTGTGACTGGAGTAGATCCGCACCGTGCGAGCATACTCGGGCGGCTTCTCCCAGTGTTTCTGGTAGAAGCTCTTTCCGTTCACGCCATCGGGGTATCGCGTGGTGAAGATCGGGCGGCCCGCGAGATGAGGCAGCAGCCAGGGAGAAACCCGCGTGAGATACCGCAGCAGGTCTCGCTTAGTGATCGGTTTGCTGCGCCCCGCGCCGGGCCACAAGACCTTGTCCAGGTTAGTGACCGGAAGCCGATGGCTGTCAACCGTCAGGACCATCTTCGGCTGGCGCAGCTCGAGCTGCTCGAGCACGCTTCCAACCTCGGTCCCGACAGCGCTCATCCAACCTTCCTGGGCCGGCGAGCTGGCCGGGTGGCGCGGGAACGGGCTCGGGCCGGCGGCTTGGGCTTGGCCGCTTCTTTCTTGGCCGCCTCGACACTCCGCTTGAGCGCATCAGCCAGGTCGATCACCCGGTTGTCGCGCGGCGCCGGTGTCTTCACCACCTGCTTGCCTTCCAGCTTGGCCTCGATCAATTCCGCCAGAGCTTCTCGATAATGATCGTGATACTCGCTCGGGTCGAATGGCTTGCGGAAGATGTCGATCAGGGTAAAGGCCATCTCCAGCTCACGGTCCGATACCTTCACCGCACCGAGATCCATGCCTCGCTCCTCCCGGATCTCGTCGGGATAGAAAAGCGTCTCCAGCATGATCGTGCCTTCGTGGACCCGGAGCGCGCAGAGTTGCTCCTTCTTCCGGATAGTGATCGTCGCGATGGCGGTGAGGTTCCGCTTTTCCAAGGCCTTCAGCAATAGCGCGTAAGGTTTCTCGGCCCTCTCCCCCGGCTCCAGGTAGTAGCTGCGCTCGTAGAAGACCGGATCGATCTCCTTCTCCTCCACGAACGAAGTCAGCTCGATGGTATGCTTGCTGGGGAGGGGCAGACGCTCGAAGTCCTCCTCCGTGAGCACGACGTATTGCCCCTTGGCGTACTCGTACCCGCGGGCAGTCTCATTCCACGGTACATCGACTTCATCGGTCGGACACCAGCGACGCTGCTGCAGTCGGGTGCCGCAGGTGGCGTGCAGCAGGTTGAACGAGATGTCCTTGCTCTCTGTCGCCCCGAACAGCTTGACCGGAATGCTCACCATCCCGAAGCTGATCGAGCCGCTCCAGATCGCCCTCGCCATGCTGGTTCCTCCTGGCGCCTGCGGCGGCGCTCGTGTGCGTTATCGCCCGGAGCTGCGTGTCACGGTTATAGTGACCGCCTCCGGGTGTTTTCCACACTGAATCGTCGTTATCCACAGGTTTATCAACACAACTTGTTGATAAATAAGGACTTACGACGCTCGATTATCAGCCGCTGAGGAGACGGTTGCTGTGGGGTGAGTCACACGCCTGTTTAGCGCTTGGAGGGTGGTTTGACGCCGGAAGTGCCCCCACCACTCACCGTGGTGAGTATGCCCTGCAGTGCCTTCTGCCCGGTCGAGTCAGCCAGCTTCGGACTGAGGCTGTCGGTTGCCGGCAGGGCGGCCACCGGCAGGTCAGCCGTCAGTGGAGGCGGCTCGATCTCGGTGGAGGCGGACTCGATGGTGGCTGTGCCCCCGAAGCTTGGAGCGGTTGCCCGATGCCGCGGCTCGGCCGCTTGCCGGAGCACCTCGGGGGTTGCTGCACTGACGCCGGCCGGGAGGGCCGGGATCATGCCGGCAGAGTTGGGCGAAGCAACCTGGCCCATCGCGCTGGCTTGCACTTCCGTGAGCCGCCGCCGCACATCGACCAGCAAAGTTGGCTTGGCTCGAGCGACCAGCGGCACCGACAGGACCCATTGCGCTCCGCCCAGGAGGAGGGCTCCCACCAGGGCGATTCTCAGCTGTCGCCGTGGCTTGCTGCGGCGGCGACTGCGGGTTTCCCCGGTCAGTTGTTTGGACTTGGTCTTCTTCTCCTTCTTCTGTGCGGTCGTTTTCGGCGCAGCCACGATCGCCGGCTGCGGCAGCGGGAACGTGATCTCCGGTTCCAGCTCCGGCTCCTGGGGCAGCTCGAGACGAAGCGAAGAGGGCGGCTTGGCCTGGGGGCCGGCCACCAGAGCCGCCTGGGTCAGCGGCATCGACAGCGCTGTCTTATAGTGGGGATGAAACTGGATCGGCAGCCACTTGCTCGAGGCATTATGAAATATGCGAGCTCGAGGAGACACGACTCCTCTCTTGATCGCCACGGCCAGCTCTTCAATCGATCTGAATACGGTTTCTTCGCCAGGCGAGAGCTCGATACGGTACATGCCAGACCTCATGAGCGCCGGGTTTCGAGCAAAAAGCAGGTGCTGAGGAGCGCGATTTCACGCAACTTTCGCGCTCGGGTTCGATGCACTTTCGTTCATGCCGAGCTGACAGATCTCGGCCACTGCAACGGTTGTGTTTGGGGGTGGAGGCGCCA
>JBJMPB010000302.1:0-3122 GCA_045803455.1 Gemmatimonadales bacterium
GCTTGCCGGTCCCCGCCCCGGTTCAGCCGATGCCGCTGGGTTTTGCCAGAGGAGGCCGGCAGCGGCGCCACTCCGCACAGCATCGCGAATGCGGCTTCGCTGTGTATCCGGTTTAGGTTGTCCCCGACGGTGATCAACAACTGGCCGGCGGTGTCGACCCCGACGCCCAAGACCGGCAGCAGTTGCGGGGGCGTGTCAGATCCTCTGTTTGCGCCGTGAGGCGCTGTGGGTTCGAGCGGAGGTGAGAGACCTTTGCCTTCTGCCTGTCGCAGCAGGTGGATGGAGTTGAGGGCAGCCTGATCCGGGTGGTGCCGGGGAGGGCGGGAGCAGCCCTGACGAAGCCGGGACGTGTCAGCACTGCCAGATGGTGCGGGTCCGGCGAACGTGATGGAGAGGAGTACGTGAGGAACCGGCGTTGTTACGTCCTTCAACTCTGATCACCGACTCTAAATCTGGCGGATTTGGGTCGGGCGCGGCGCGTCTCGCTGTTTACAGTTGCGGCGAGAACTCTCCGGTGCGGGCTGGCTTAGCCGCTCGGGGAAGGTCACCAGGAAGGTCTGCGGCGTACTGGTGACGGGGTCGCTGGGACACAGTCGGGCTCCTACTCCGTTGAGCGAACCACAGTGAACACGGGAACCACCTGGTCGCGGTTCCTGGCCGAGGTTGGTAACCGACCAAATCTGGGGTGGGATAGGCACATTGACGGCCGAACAGGCCAGGTGGGGCGGAGCCGCCGTAGTACTCCGAGCCGGGGAAAGCCTGTGCACATGGGGAAGGGCGGCAGCGGTTTCGAGAAGAAAGAGGATGCTGCAATGCCGAAAGATGCGCCGCTGAATGGCGGTGCCTTGACGGAACAGCCACCACCGGAAGTTTCGGTGCGTCCGTTGCGGAAGGTATCGGAGATGCAGGCCAAACTTCATCGTTGGGCGGTGGCCGATTCTGGCCGCCGTTTCGATGACCTGTTCAACTTCGTGTGTGACCCGGCGACGCTGTTGGCGGCGTTTGGCCGGGTCGCGGGGAACCAGGGCGCCCGCACTCCCGGCATCGATGGCCTAACAGCCGCCGATGTCGAGGAAATTGTGGGTGTCCAAGGTTTCTTGGATGACCTGCGGGCCGATCTGAAGACCGGCCTGTTCCAGCCGTTGCCGGTGCGGGAGAGACTGATTCCCAAGCCGGGCGGGTCGGGAAAGGTTCGGCGACTCGGAATTCCCGTCATCGCGGACCGGGTCGTCCAGGCGGCGCTGAAGCTAGTGCTGGAACCAATCTTTGAGGCCGACTTTGAGCCGGTCTCTTATGGGTTTCGGCCTCGGCGGCGAGCCCAGGACGCAATCGCTGAGATTCATCACTTCGGCATCAAGGGCTATCAGTGGGTGCTGGATGCTGATATCGAGGCGTGCTTTGACCGGATTGATCATGCTGCCTTGATGGACAAGGTGCGGTCCCGAGTCAAGGACAAACGCGTCCTAGCGTTAGTGAAATCGTTTCTCAAAGCCGGCGTGCTGACCGAGCTGGGGGAACATGAGGACACTCACACGGGCACACCGCAGGGCGGCATTTTGTCTCCGTTGCTGGCCAACATCGCCTTGTCGGTGCTCGATGAGCATCTGCATGGGCCGTGGAAGCCGGACGGCACCATGTCGACTGAGTATCGACGCGCACGCCGACGGGCCCAACAGTTGCCGACGTGGCGGATGGTACGCTACGCCGACGACTTCGTCGTCATGGTGCATGGCACCCGGCGACACGTTGAGGCCCTGCGCGAAGAGATCGCCCAGGTGCTGGCACCGATGGGATTGCAGTTTTCGGCTGCGAAAACCCAGATAGTGCACCTGAGCGATGGGTTCGATTTCCTCGGGTTCCGCATCCAGCGGAAACGCACACGGGGAACGAACAAGGAGTCCATCTACACCTTCATCGGCCAACGCCCCATCCGGTCGTTGAAGGCCAAGATTCGTGCCCTCACACACAGGACATCGCAGCAAGACCTCGGGTTCGTGCTGGCCAGGCTCAACCAGGTCATGCACGGCTGGGCGAACTACTTCAAATATGCCGTCGCCAAGAACGTCTTCAGCATGCTGGACAACTTCACCTGGTGGCGAATCATCCGCATGCTGAGGGTGCGGCATCACTGGAGATGGAACGACGTCCGCCGACGATTCACCGACCCAACCGGCCGGTGGCATCCAATCGCGGCAGATGAGATCGAGTTGCGCCGGATCGCGGCGATCCGGGTCAGCCGGTATCGCTACCGGGGCAACAAGATCCCCACACCCTGGATTCAACCAGCCGTCTAACGACAGCGACCGTGGAGAGCCCGTTGCGGTGAGAGCCGCACGGCGGGTTCGGCGAGAGGCATGGGGAAACCGACTGGCAGTAATGCCAGCACCGGCGCTCCATGCCTACTCAGCGTAAACGCTTCAGAGGGAGTGAGGGCACAAGATGGTCGGTATGAGTTCGGGGGAACCGGTGAGAGAGCCGGCACAAGAGGCTGTGGATCGGCTGTTGGACCAGGGGTTTTTAGAGGAGGTGATGGCCAAGGTTGATGAGGGTGGAGTCCAGCTGACCGGGGAGGGCGGGTTTCTGCCGGAGCTGGTGAAGCGGGTGCTGGAGGCTGGGCTGCAGGCCGAGTTGACCGACCATCTGGGTTATGAGAAGCATGACCGGGCTGGTCACGGGTCTGGCAATTCCCGTAACGGGTTCATCCCGAAACGGCTGGGCACTGAGGTCGGCGATGTTGACCTAATCACCCCGCGGGACCGCAATAGCAGCTTTGAGCCGCAGCTGGTGCCCAAGGGCACCCGCCGACTCGGCGGGCTGTCCGACATGATCATTTCGCTGTATGCGGGCGGCATGACAATCCGGGATATTCAGGCCCATCTGGAGCGCACGCTGGGCACCCAGTTGAGCCACGAGACGATCTCCAACATCACCGACGCGGTCGCTGAGGAAGTGAAAGCCTGGCAGAGCCGCCCGTTGGAGTCGATCTATCCGATCATGTATTTGGATGCCCTGGTGGTGAAGGTCAAAGAATCCAACCAGGTTCGCAACAAGGCCGCCCACATCGCGGTCGGGGTGGATTGCGACGGTATCAAGCAGGTGCTCGGCATTTGGGTGCAAACATC